>CAWKAL010000138.1:0-28051 GCA_963847575.1 uncultured Gammaproteobacteria bacterium | reverse complement strand
GGGCCAGATTGTGAATGGTGAAGACGCTGGGAATCCCACGAAAATGTTCGTAGCTTTGTCCGGCGGTGGAAAGCCAGGTAATGGCTGGTGCTGTGTGCCAATCGTGGGCGTGCAGCACATCGGGCTTCCATTCCAGCGCCACGGTTAGCTCTAGTGCGGCCCGGCTGAAGAAGGCAAATCGGTAAGGATCATCCCAGTAGCCGTACAGCGTAGGCCGGTTGAACAAGTGCCATTCGGCAATGAAGTAAATGGGCACATCACTGTCGGGTAAGTTTCCCTGGAATACGCCGGCCGGCGTGTCACCGAAGTTTGTGGGCACATCCAAACGAATGGGAACTGGTTCTACACCGGGATATCCGGATTCGATATTTTGGTAGGCAGGCATCATGACCCGTACGTCGTGCCCCATCGCCCGCAGCGCTTTGGGCAAAGATCCACCAATATCACCCAGGCCGCCTGTTTTGGCAAACGGGGCAACTTCGGCGCTGAGAAACAAAATTTTCAATGATTCGGTCATTACTTCACCTTATGTACAATTCGACAACTCTTTGCTTGGTCTGTCGCCTTCTGTCAGACTTGATAAGTTTTAATTTATTTGTGAACGCATCCCTATTGTCTACGATCTTGCCTCGTAGTTCAAATTTATTTTTATTAGCCGACCAGCGGGCGGCTTTGCCGTGCTTGATCGCTGATGTACAATACGCGCACTCAGGAGAAAATCATGTCATTTCGTCGCATGTTACCTTTTTTATTGCTTAATGTTCTGGTTTCGGCCATGACGATGCTGGCTATTTTGTATTGGTGGGACAATCGCAGTCCGTCGGATACGGTTGATGCAGGAGAAACGGCCGTTATCCCCACCATCCCCCTCGCCACCAGCGCCCCAGTCGGGGCTGTTGCCACGGACACCCCTGAACCGGAAGAAGAGGATCGCCCCATCATTCATGTCGTCAAAGCTGGCGATACATTGGGCAACCTGAGCACGTTTTACGATGTCCCCCTGGATGATTTGATGGCTGCCAACGGCCTTACTAATCCCAATATCTTGTCCGTTGGTCAAGAGTTGATCATTCCCATCGGCGGACTGGCCACGGCCACGCCGCCGCCCACCGCAGCGCCAGTCGATGTTTTACCCAGCCCCATCCCGACGGAAGCTTTAGTGGCCGGCGAGGTTGAGGTTGTGATTACGGCCGTTACCGGGGTCGGCAGCCTGACTGAGGAAGCCATCCAAATTGCCAACTACGGCAGCAGTCAAATCGCCTTACAAGGCTGGGAACTATATGACGAGGATGGTCACCAGTTCGAGTTTGGACAAGTAACGTTATTTGGCGACGGCGCCGCCATCCAAATTCATACCGAAGCGGGCCAAAACGGACCGGCCGATCAATATTGGGGATTGGAAACGGCCGTGTGGGAACCTGGCGAACAAATTTTCCTGCGCGATGCCGCAGGCACTGTCCAATCCACCTTTACCGTGCCGTGATCCCCGCCAAGGACATAAGGATTCGTTTACAAACAACTTTTTAGAAAGAAAACGATTCCTATCAAGCAAGCGCCGTTTTTTCCGCTCAAAATGCACAAGTTAAAAACTGCGCTTGCCTAAACCTGTTGTATAATGAAACTATCTGGGCTAGATTGCTGGCGCAAGGCGGAAAACCAATCACACATTCTGTCTTCTACACTCCGCCTTCTGCCTTTCTACACGGAGGTGACAAATGCGCGGTTTAATTGATCGTAAAGGAGAACAATTTGCTTATTTGCAAGGCAGCGTACTTTACACCCTCGAAGACGAACCAACCGGCCAACGGGAAGGGGAATTCATTGTTGATTTATCCGGCAAACGGATTTGGCGCATTGTGGGCGATGCCGTTTACTCGTTAGATGGCATGGAGTCCATCGGCTATTTCAGCGGTGAAAAAAGCGAAGATTTGACAAGGTAGAAAGTTAAAAGTTTCAAATGGCAAGTATGCAGGTAATAAGGCAAGCCTTGCCGCTTGCATACTTGCCACTTATTCAAGGAGATTTTATGCGATTAGGGGCACACATGAGCGCCGCTGGCGGCGTCTACAAGGCATTTGAACGGGGGCAGGAAGCCGGCTGCGAATCGATGCTGGTTTTTACCAAGAGCAATCGACAGTGGCAAGCCAAACCACTGACTGATGAAGATATCGACGCTTACAAAAAAGCAGAAGCAGACTATGACATCCATCCGGTAGCTGTTCACGCCAGCTATCTCATCAATGTGGCTTCACCGAACGATGATTTGTGGGAGAAGTCGTACCAGGCGATGAAGGTGGAGGTAGAACGGGCTGGCCAGTTGGGCATTCCCTTTATCACATTCCATCCCGGCTTCGTATGTAAAGAGTGATGAGGCGTCTGGTTTGGCGCGGATTGCCAAGGCGTTGCAAAGAGTATTGGCGGAAACGGCCGTTTCCGCCCCCAACGTCACCATCTGTCTAGAAACAATGGCCGGACAAGGCACCAATCTCGGCTACAAATTCGAGCATCTGGCCCAACTGCTGCAAGAAGTCGGCCCCAGCGACCGGCTGGGCGTGACCTTCGACACCTGCCACGTCTTCGCTGCCGGCTACGACATTCGCACGCCGGAAACCTACGCCGCCACCATAACCGAGTTCGACCGCATCGTCGGCCTGGACAACATCAAGACCTTCCATTTCAACGACAGCAAATTCGAACTCGGCCAGAAAAAGACCGTCACGCCCACATTGGCGACGGCTACATTGGCCGCGAAGGATTCGCCAACTTCCTCAACGATTCACGCTGGGCCAACCATTCGGCCCACCTGGAAACGCCGAAAACGGAAGAAACCGAGGACGGGAGTGAAATCGACATGGACCCAGTCAATTTGGCAACCCTTCGCAGTTTAATCAAGGCGTGACGGATCGCACGATAGTAACATTTATGTTACCATCATCGTGGGTTATGAAGGTTAAAAAGTATGTCCAGGTAGATGGTTCAAGTCCGTTCAATAATTGGTTTAAACACCTGGATGCTCAGGCCGCTGCAAAAATAACAGTAGCCCTTGCCAGATTAGAGCAAGGAAATACCTCAAATATCAAATGGCTCAAAGGTCTTGGAGAATATCGAATCAATTGGGGACCTGGATACAGAATTTATTTAACTCAAAAGGGGACAAACTGATTATACTCTTTGGCGGCACAAATAAAGGGCAGCAAAAAGATATAAAAAGAGCGAGCGAATTTCTTCAAAAATACAAGTCACGAAAAAAGCGCAGGTGCTTTATGATTGTCACAAGAGATTTTAGAGAGACTGTTCAAGAACGCATTCAAAATGATGAGGCCTTTGCTGCTGCATTATTAGATGAAGCAGTTTCATTATTTCTAAATGATGAGCCTGATATGGCCAGATTAGTGCTGCGTGATTTGGTAAATGCCACTGTTGGATTTGAAGAATTGGCAGTTGAAGTTGAAAAACCAAGCAAAAGTTTACATCGTATGCTTTCCGCCAAAGGGAACCCAACGATGGATAATTTAACGAAAATACTGAGTGTGTTACAACGTAAACTCAGCGTCGATCTTGAAGTACACGCTGTCAAACATGCCTGATTAAAACGGATTTGGTCAATCTGGCAACATTGCATAACTTAATTAAATTGTCAGACATGAACAAAACAACTGTTAGAATTGCAAACAAATCAGATTTAAAATTTCTTCTGGAGAATGATCGCCACATTTCACCAAAGCGATTGGAGCATATAATATGCGATGGCTTGATATACGTTGCCTGTATCGAATCTTCTCCAGCAGGGTGGCTACGGTTCAGCTATATGTGGGGCATCATACCGTTCATGGATTTGTTGTACGTGTTAGAGGCAAACAGAGGTCAAGGAATTGGGCGTGGGATAGTAGAGAAATGGGAATATGCTATGTTTCAATCGGGTGCAGAATTTATTCTAACATCGACACAAGCTGATGAAACTGCCCAACATTTTTACAGGAAGTTGGGTTATCAAGATTGCGGAGCTATTTTCATCCCTGGGCAAATGCCCGCTGAAATTTTCCTTAGAAAAATGAATCCAATGGCTGAACTAATCAGTGGAGTTGAACGGCAAATGCTGGTACAAAAGATCGAAGGGTTAAAATGAACGGCAATTCTCCTCTCTTTCAACAATCACGACTTTATCGTGTCGTTTCATTCCAAATCGTTGACACGGTCAAGGGCGGTGATTATCTCGGTGACCAGGACGCAATCGAATATATGTGTCGCGCCGCACCGAAAGCGGTGTATGAACTCGAGCATTTCGGCGTGCCGTTTTCGCGGCTTGATAATGGTTCGATTTATCAACGCCCGTTCGGCGGCCAGAGCCAGAATTTTGGCGGCGACCAGGCGGCACGCACCTGCGCTGCGGCTGATCGTACCGGCCACGCGATATTGCACAGCCTGTATCAGCAGAACATTCGCGCCAAAACCCATTTTTTTGATGAATATTTCGCAGTCGATTTACTCAAAGACGAAGACGGCCAGGTGCTGGGCGCGCTGGCGTTTAATATCCAGGACGGCGTGCCTGTTATTATCGAGGCCAAGACCACCTTGCTGGCCACCGGCGGTGCCGGACAGCTCTACCGCACCACGACCAATGCATTAATTAACACCGGTGATGGTATGGGCATGGCGCTGCGCGCCGGGGTGCCGTTACAGGACATGGAGTTTTTCCAGTTTCACCCGACCGGTATCGCCGGCCGTGGCATGCTGATTACCGAAGGCGCGCGCGGTGAAGGCGGTTACCTGGTGAACGCTGACGGCGAACGCCTGATGGAACGCTATGCACCCAAAGCCAAGGACCTTGCCAGTCGTGACGTGGTGAGTCGCGCGATTGCCACCGAAGTGCGCGAAGGTCGCGGCTGCGGTCCGAAAAAAGATTACGTTATGCTCAAGCTGGATCATCTGGGTGAAGATGTTATTCATCAGCGTTTGCCGGGCATTCGCCAGACCTGTATTACCTTCCTCGGGCTTGATCCTGCAGAATCACCGATCCCGGTGTTTCCCACCGCACACTATACGATGGGCGGGATTCCGACCGACCGCTACGGCCAGGTGGTGGTCCCGGTGAAAGACACACCGGAAGAACCGGTCGCCGGATTGTATGCAGCCGGCGAGTGCGCCTGTGTATCGGTGCATGGTGCGAACCGGCTGGGCGGAAATTCATTACTCGACATCCTGGTGTTTGGTCGCGCGGCGGCGAACCACATCATTGGTTATTTACGCGAGAACCGTTACCACAAGACGATGCACGAGCCGAGTATCGAGTCCGCGCTCGAGCGAATGCACGCCTGGGACGGCAAGGTGAAAGACGACAGTTCTGAGTCAGTCAGTACCTTGCGCAGCGAATTAAAAACAGTGATGGAAAATCACTGCAGTGTATTCAGAAATGAAGAAGTCATGCGCGAGGGTGTGGCGCAGGTCGAAGCGCTGGCCGGGCGCATGAAGGATGTTCGCATCGGTGACCAGTCGAACACATTCAATACTGCACGTGTCGAAGCGCTCGAGCTGGAAAACCTGATGGGCGTCGCGCTCGCTACCATGCATTCAGCGTATGCGCGTGAAGAAAGCCGCGGGGCACATTCACGTATCGATTTTCCCGAGCGCGACGACATCCAGTGGATGAAGCACAGCCTGTACTCACTAGATAAAGGCCTGGATTACAAGCCGGTACGCACCCGGCCAATGAGCGTAGAAAGTTTTCCGCCGAAGCCACGGGTTTACTGATACAAAAAAGATTTGCCACAGAGGTCACAGAGAACACGGAGTTATAAACATATAAACAATTGCCGCAAATTACGCAAATGTACGCAAATAAGAATATTGTTGTTTTCGTCATGCGCCGCAGGCGCAGAAGTTAACATTCGCGTTCTTCGCGTAATTTGCGGCAAAAAGCTGTTTAATTTTTACATCTCAGTGTTCTCTGTGACCTCTGTGGCAAAGATTTAGTTTTTAACACAACCGGTACACGCAATGAAATTCAGCATCTATCGCTTCAATCCGGAAACTGACAGCTACGCCTTACATGCAGGATTATGTGCTGGATGATATTGATCCGGGCACGATGTTGCTCGCGGCCCTGTTGCGTATCAAGGATGAGCAGGATGAAACCCTGAGTTTTCGGCGCTCCTGCGGTGAGGGCGTGTGCGGTTCGGACGGGATGAATATCAACGGCACCAACGGACTGGCATGCATCACCCCGGTGGCGGCATTGAAACAACCGATCGAGGTCCGGCCGTTGCCGAGCCTGCCGGTGGTGCGCGACCTGATTGTCGACATGGAACAGTTTTACCAGAATTACCGTGATGTAAAACCCTATCTTATTGTCAACGATCCGATGCCCGAAGTTGAGCTGCCGCAGACACCCGCGCAGCGTGAAAAACTCGATGGCCTGTACGAATGTATTTTGTGTGCCTGTTGTTCGACCCAGTGTCCTTCGTTCTGGTGGAACCCGGATAAATTTCTCGGTCCCGCGGCATTATTACAGTCTGCGCGTTTCCTGCAGGACAGCCGTGACCAGGCCACGGAAGAACGGCTTGCCGAGCTGGAAGGCCCGTTCAAGCTGTTCCGTTGTCACACCATTATGAATTGCGTACAGGTGTGCCCGAAGGGGCTGAATCCAACCAAGGCCATCGGTGAGATCAAGAAAATGATGGTCAGGCGTTCGCTGTGACTTCGCTGGCATCAACAGCCTCGCTGCCGCAACTGCGCTGGCGTTGTCGTCGCGGCATGCTGGAGCTGGACCTGTTGCTGAATGATTACCTCGATGCAAAATTTGAGCAGCTTGATCAGCGCCAGCTCGAATTATTTGAAATCCTGCTGGAGTATCCCGACCAGGTCTTGCTGGATCTGTTGCTGGGCAGGATGCCGGCGAGTGATCCAGTGCTGGCAGAATTTGTCGCAGGCATGCAGCGCCCCGCGGGCTGAAGATTGACAATATTAACAAACTCTAATATACTCTCCGGTCTATAACCAATCATCGACCGAGGAATCAAGCATGAGCATAGATCGAATCGTACTGGCGGTAGCGGGTTTCTTTATATTACTGAGCCTGGCCCTGGGCTGGAGCGCGAGCCCGGTATTTGCGCATGAATACTGGCTGTTCTTTACCGCGTTTGTCGGTTTCAACCTGTTGCAGTCAGCATTCACCGGCTTTTGTCCGCTGGCGACTATGTTGAAAATGCTGGGCAGAAAACCGGGCGCCGCATCCTGAGCAGCGGATTCGTGCCAGACAAAAAAGCCGCGTAGTTCTACGCGGCTTTTTTTTGCGCTAGAGTTTCACTTCGCGCAACTGCCTGGCGGCATCTTCCGGGCTGATGGTGCTGACAAACAGGCCCGAACCCAGTTCAAACCCGGTGGGGATGCTGGTACGTGGGCAGATTTCCAGATGCCAGTGGTAACTCGGCGCGCAATCCTCAGCGGCACCACCGTGCGGCTGTGAATGCAGGAAGAAATTGTACTGTGCACCGCCGATCACGTGGTCGAGGCGGGCCATGGTGTTTTTCATCACCCGGCCGAGGTCTTCGAGATCGTCATCGCTGGTATTCAGAAAATCGCTTTCGTGATGCAGCGGCAGGATGTGCACTTCCCATTCGTAACGACTGGCGAAGGGCTTAATCGCAATGAATTTTTTACCGCGTTCGATGACATACTGGCCGACATCGATCTTGCGCCGGATCTCGCCTGATTCGCGATCGTAAATCGTGGCTTCAAACGTAAGTGCTTCGTCAATCAGGGTGCAGAAAATGCACTGGTGATGTTTCTGGTAATACGCACGGCTGTGCTGGATTTCGTTGTACACATTTTCCGGGATCACCGGCATGGCAATGATCTGGCTATGCGTATGCTTGATGCTGGCGCCGGCTGCTTCGCCGAAATTTTTGAAAATCAGAACATAGCGGATACGTTTGTCGTTATTGTATAACTCCTGCATGCGCTGGCGGTAGGTCTGGAACAACAGCTGCAGATGTGAAACCTCCATTTCATGGACGCGTATACCGTGGTTGGTGTGATCAATAATAACTTCATGGCGGCCATACCCTTCGATCGCCTGTTGCAGGCCGAAATTAATGCTGGCGTCACGGCGGTCATCACCCAGTACCGGGTAGAGATTTTCAACAATACGGATCTGCCAGTCGTCTTCGGACGGGCGCGCGAGAATGGTCGGTGGCGTTTTGTCTTCATTGCCTTTACAGAATGGGCAGCGCTCGACATGCGACACGGGGGCTTCTTCAATACGTTTTTCAGCAGTTCTGGGTCGCATGCCGCGAGCCGTTGCTACCAGGACGGATTCGCTGGGTGCAACCGGGTTAATACGAATTTCTCTTACGCTGGAATCTTTGTCTGACACATGGTTCTCCTATAACAAACTGTACGTGGTGTAATCTATATTGACCGAAAGAAAGTCGTTGGCTTCCAGCCTGGTAGCGAGCTTATGACGGACGTCCTCAGTCAACTGCTCTTTTTAATCATCCTGGGCCTGCAGGTGTTGCAGTAATAATGCCGTCAGCCATATACCCTGTGCGGTGGCGTGGAGATTGCTTTTGTTCTCCGCATAGACTGGAAACTTGCGACTTGACCATCCCAGCGATTTCGAGTTTCCAACAGGAATAACAGGGTGTAGATCGTCCCAGCCGCCGTCTTCATTTTGTGCATCAAGGATATGCTGTACCCACACTGGCTTTATCGCATTGAAATTACCGGCTTCTGCTAGCATCAGTAAGCGCTGCAGGTAGGAGTCGTTAACTCGAAAATCGAAGGTTAGTTCATTTATGATGATTTCCTGTAGTGATTTCGATAATAAAGCCAGTTGCGCATCGTCGCCACAGTAACGCTCTTGCATTAATCTCACCGACATCAACTGGTGTGTTACGCAATGTGTGTTCAAGTAATGCAATGGGCAGTAGTCGGCCTCAAGTTGTGCATGGATAACAGGTGCCTGTGCAAGATCTTTGTCACAAGAGAGGGCATAGACAAAAAATATCTGGTAGGGCTTAAAGTCTTTCAAAAACATTATGTCCGGTACGGCGGGCTTATAATATTTTCTGAAATAAGGCGTCCAGATATTGGGCTGGGTTTTATCCAGGTAGCCTGTTTTGTATTGTGAATATACTTCGGCGAGTTTTTGGTTATTACTTATATCGTTGGCTTCTTTCAGCATCCACCATAGTGCTGGATTCTGGATGTTTTTGAGCCGCTGATAGTTACTTGCCAGCCAGTCTACAGATCTTGCATGCGCTTTTTCGATTGCAATCGGCCCTGGCATGTTTGCGGTTTTATTGTTTTCGTAGCTGGCATAGGCGTAGTAGCAGACGATTGCTACAAAAAAAAGTACAATAAGGCCGAGTATTTTTTTTAGCATAAACAATTTATTTAAAGTGATTTATGAGTGAGAGGTAAGCCGATTTAATACGGCTGGCGACACGTTCTATTGCTGTGCGTTGGTAAAACTGCTGATCGTGTTCAGAAATATTGTGCGTATTATCGTGGTATTTGTGCTTTATCCATGCATTGAAGTCAAACCGCACGCCCAGTTGATACCAGAAGTGATTGAACGGGTGAAAGCCTTTCTTATATATGGCTGCTGCACCGAAATCTATAATACAGGGCATGTCGCTGTCGGTGACCAGCAGGTTGTCTTTTTTTTTCAGATCCATGTGCGCGACATGGCAGTTGTGCATTTGCCTGATCTGCTTTATCAGGGTTTCAAAAAAGTCTTGCGGGTTTTGCGGACGGCGTTCTCGAATGGGTTTTGCGTTGATAAATTCGAGCACCAGGTAAGTGTTGTCTACCATGCCATAGCAGGTCGGGCTGGCTTCAAAATCGCCGAGTTGCTGATACACCCTGTGTTCATGACGCAACATAAGCGTGTGAAGATATTTAACCAGGCCACGACCGTGCGGTACCTTGATGACAAGATGATAGTCAGCGTCGCGGTATTCAAGGGTTTTGCCCTGGTAGCCTGCGGCCAGGGTATGGCTATTGTCGCGCAGGCTGGTTTCTATCCATGCTTTCAGCGCGGATGTTTCGGGGCCGTGTTGCATGCTTGCTGCAGACCAGGCCTTGTTACATTAGTTTTGCGTAAAGCAGGTACAGGCACCAGGCCAGGTAAACCACGATAACAGGCTCGCCATTTTGCATCAGGCTTTGTTTGAATGACCAGCTGCTGCTGGTGCTGCCGGCCCGGTTGCTGAAGCTGGGGATCAGGGCATGAATGTTGCGGCTCCAGTTTTCCCAATGTTCACCAAAATGCGCCTGCAGTTTTCCGTCTTCGTATGAAATTGCCGGCGGGTAATAAAACAGCAGCAGTGCGACCATTAATATCGGCGACCACCACAGCGCAGATGCCAGTGAGTACCCTGCAACCAGCAGAATGTTGCCGACATACAGCGGGTGCCTGACGAAAGCGTAGGGGCCGTCGGTGGCGAGTACCTTGTTTTTCTTCACATGGCCCGAGGCCCACATGCGAATGGCTTCGCCGATGACAATGATGGCTGTGCCGGCATAGAGTAGTTCGGGTATGGGCTGTCCCAGCCAGCTCACCAGCAGAACGAACAGCACGGCAAACCACTGCCGCGAAGCCTCGTGATAGCGCAATTTGCGAATGTATTTGTTGAGACCGGTGGCTTCGGGTAAAGAATCAGTGCGTGACATGTTTAGATATATTCTGCTGGGTTTATAAGGTGCGCTATAGTATACCAGCAGGCGTGATAAATCATTCAGTCGTTATCATGTTCCATGACAGCGCTACACGACAGCCAGAAGAGGCGTGCCAGACAGTATGTATTCACCGCGTCGATATGCATTTGAAACCGTCAAACCGGGCGAATTCGCCAGCCTGATGGATCTGTATGAAAACAATTATATACGGCTGAAAAAGCTGATTCCGTTAGTCGCCAGCTTCAGTGGCGAAGCGGTCTCGCATATCGATGGCTGCCTGGATTTGCACGTCACCCTGCAGGACCGCAGCCGTTACACCTCGACATTTCACCTCACGTATTACTTTCCCGGTGCCTCGACAGCGACGCTGGTGGCAGAGCCCGACCTGACGATACGCGTGTATCATGATGCCGGCAGCGTCGAAGTACTCGCAGGCCATCTGCGCCACGGTCGTGTTCGGCTGAATCACCTGCCGGGCCACTCGTTAAGGGTGAAATGGAAACTCAATCGCTTTCTGTTTCGCTGGCTGGGGTATTGTCTGCATCTGGGCCACAGTGTCGAGCCGGTCGACAATCAGTCGGCATCGCATACTACTTAAATCCATTGTCTGCACCGGGTTTTACACCGTCCACCGCTCACTTTGCAGACGGGTTCTTTACCGCCTGTTTTCGCTCAATTTTTTATTGCTGAAATATGCAAATAATTGTCTGTTTCTGCGTGCTACGCAGAAGCCGAATGTGCTAATATTGTGCGCTTTGTTACTGGCATAAAATAACCACTCAAGGAATCCGGGCGTCCTGTCTAAATGGCTGAATTTGCAAAAGAAATTTCCCCGGTCAATCTAGAAGACGAAATGCGTCAGTCCTACCTGGACTACGCTATGAGCGTCATCGTCGGCCGTGCTTTACCAGATGTGCGCGATGGCCTCAAACCGGTGCATCGGCGCGTGCTCTACGCGATGAGCGTTCTCGGTAACGACTTCAACAAACCCTATAAAAAATCCGCCCGCGTGGTGGGTGATGTCATCGGTAAATACCATCCCCACGGCGACACCGCGGTGTACGACACTATCGTGCGCATGGCGCAACCGTTCTCCTTACGTTACATGCTGGTCGATGGCCAGGGTAACTTCGGCTCGGTAGATGGCGATGCACCTGCTGCGATGCGTTATACCGAAGTGCGCATGTCAAAAATTGCGCACGAACTGCTGGCTGACCTCGACCGCGAAACCGTCGACTTTGTCGAAAACTACGATGGTTCTGAATCCGAGCCGGTGGTCATGCCGACGCGTGTGCCGGCGATGCTGGTCAATGGGTCCTCGGGCATTGCAGTGGGCATGGCGACGAATATTCCGCCGCATAATCTCACCGAAGTGATTAACGCCTGCCTCGCGCTGATCGAAAATCCCGAGCTCGATATCAACGGACTGATGGAACATATTCCGGCACCGGACCTGCCCACGGCGGCACTGATCAATGGTACCGGCGGTATCCGCAATGCCTACCACACCGGCCGCGGCCGCATGGTGATGCGCGCACGTGCCGCAATTATCGACGAGAAAAACGGCCGCCAGACCATCATCGTGACCGAAATACCCTACCAGGTAAACAAGGCGCGGCTGATCGAACGCATCGCCGAGCTGGTGAAAGAAAAACGTCTCGAAGGCATCAGTGAACTGCGCGATGAGTCCGACAAGGACGGTATGCGTATCGTGATCGAACTGCGTCGTGGCGAAGTCGCGGACGTGGTGCTGAACAATCTCTACACCCAGACCTCGATGCAGACGGTGTTCGGTATCAACATGGTGGCGCTGGTCGATGGCCAGCCACAGCTGCTCAATCTCAAGCAGATTCTGCAGGCCTTTATCCGCCATCGTCGCGAAGTGGTCACCCGGCGCACCATTTACGACCTGCGCAAGGCACGTGATCGCGCCCATGTACTCGAAGGCCTCGCCGTGGCGCTGGCTAACATCGATGAAGTCATCGCGCTGATCAAACGCTCGGCCAATCCGGCAGAAGCAAAACAGGGCCTGATGAACACCGCCTGGGCGCCCGGTGCAGTCACCGATATGATTTCCCGCGCCGGTGCGGCCTCGTCTCGCCCCGACGCGCTGGATCCGCGCATGGGCCTGAAAGACGATGGTTATCATTTGTCTGAGGTGCAGGCGCAGGCGATTCTTGATTTGCGTTTACACCGCCTGACCGGGCTCGAGCAGGACAAGATTGTCGATGAGTTCAAGCAGATTCTCGACCTCATCAAGGAGCTGCTGGACATTCTCGCCAACCCGGATCGCCTGATGCAGGTGATTCGTGAAGAACTGGAAAAAATTCGCGAGCTTTACGCTGATGCGCGTCGCAGCGAAATCATCGAAAGCGAGCTCGACATGTGCATGGAAGACCTGATTGCGGAAGAAGACGTGGTCGTCACCTTCTCGCACGAAGGTTATGCCAAGTGCCAGACGCTCGACACTTATAATACCCAGCGTCGCGGTGGTCGCGGTAAATCCGCTACCCGCGTTAAAGAAGAAGACTTTATCGAAAAACTGTTCGTCGCCAATACCCACGATACGCTGCTGTGTTTTTCCAGCCGCGGCAAAATGTACTGGCTCAAGGTGTACCAGATGCCGATGGCGGCGGGTCGCGGCGGACGTGGTAAACCGATGATCAACCTGCTGCCGCTGGAACAGGGCGAACGTATCAACGCGGTACTGCCGATTCGCGAATACGACGCCGAGCATTTCATTTTCATGGCTACCAGCAGTGGCACGGTGAAAAAAACCGCGCTGAGCAATTTCTCACGACCACGCAGCTCGGGCATTATTGCCATCGACCTGCGCGAAGACGACACCCTGGTAGACGTGGTTATCACCAACGGTGAGAGCCACATCATGCTGCTGTCGAACGGCGGCAAGGCGGTGCGTTTCTCTGAAACCGATGTGCGTGCCATGGGGCGCACCGCGGCCGGTGTGCGCGGCATGCGCCTGTCAGCCAGTCAGCGCGTGATTGGCATGATCATGGTGGGCGACAGCGGCAGTATTCTTACCGCCACTGCCAATGGCTATGGCAAGCGCACGCCGGTGAATCAGTATCCGCTCAAGGGCCGCGGTGGCCAGGGTGTGATTTCCATCCAGACCAATGAGCGTAACGGCGAAGTGGTGTCGGCGGTACTGGTTGAGGACGATGACGAGATTATGCTGATCAGTGACAGCGGTACCCTGGTGCGTATCGCAGTGGCCGAAATCAGCGAAATGGGGCGCAATACCCAGGGCGTACGCCTGATTCGACTGACCAATGACGAGCATCTCGTCGAAGTCGAAACCATTGAAGCATTTGAAGAAGAAAGCGAAGAGTAATATTAATATAAAACAATATATTACTAGAACTTCATAAGCTTATTTGTAACACTATTTCCAACCTTGGTCAGATAACAGAAATGAGCAGAATTTATAATTTCAGCGCAGGCCCGGCAGCCCTGCCTACAGAAGTACTTGAACAGGCCCGCGACGAAATGCTGGACTGGAACGGCAGCGGTATGTCGGTGATGGAAATGAGCCATCGCGGCAAGGCGTTCATGTCGATCGCGGCAAAGGCCGAAGCTGATTTGCGCGAACTGATGGCGATCCCCGACAATTATAAAGTGCTGTTCCTGCAGGGCGGCGCCAGCAGCCAGTTTGCGATGGTGCCGATCAACCTGCTGGGCGATAAAACCAGCGCAGATTATTTGCTCACCGGGCAGTGGTCGAAAAAAGCCGTCGCGGAAGCGAAACGATTCGGCGCGGTCAACGTGCTGGCCGATACCAGCGAGAGCAAGTTCACCACGGTGCCGAAGGCAGCATCGCTCACGTTCGACCGCGATGCCGCTTATCTGCATTACACCCCGAACGAGACCATCGTCGGTGTCGAATTTCCCTATGTGCCCGAGAGTGGCGATGTGCCGCTGGTGGCTGACTTGTCTTCGACGATACTGTCACGGCCGATTGATGTTACAAAGTTTGGCCTGATCTATGCGGGCGCACAGAAAAATATCGGCCCGGCCGGTCTTACCCTGGTGATTATTCGCGAAGACCTGGTGGGTCATGCGATGCCGTCGATGCCGGTGATGTTTGATTACAAAACCCATGCTGAAAATGAATCCATGTACAACACACCGCCGACCTACAGCTGGTACCTGGCCGGGCTGGTGTTTGAATGGCTGAAGCAAAAGGGCGGCCTCGCCGGTATGGCAAAAATTAACCAGGCCAAGGCGGAAAAACTCTATGGCGCGATCGACCAGATCGATTTTTATTCCAACCCGGTCGAAAAATCCTGCCGCTCGTGGATGAATGTGCCCTTCATCCTCGCCAATGCTGATCTCGACAAGGCCTTTCTCGAAGGTGCTGAGAAAAACGGCCTGACCACGCTCAAAGGTCATCGCTCGGTCGGTGGCATGCGCGCCAGTATTTATAATGCGATGCCGCAGGACGGGGTGGATGCGCTGGTTGAATACATGACCGAGTTCGCGAGAACGCAGGCCTAGACAACCCGGCCCAGGAAATCGCGCACACGCAGCAGCACGTGCGCATCGCCTCGGCGTTTTAGAAATCGAATCCGTTGGCGCCCATCGCCAGCATGACGTAGCGAATATTAATATGTTTAAAATCAAAACCTTCAATAATATATCTGAGAAAGGACTTAAGCTTTTGCCGGGCGACATGTATAGCGTTGGCGCCGACCAGCTGGGGGCTGATGCGATTATTCTGCGCTCCGCCAACCTGCACGACATGGAAATCAATCCTGAATTAATGGCCGTCGGTCGTGCCGGTGCCGGCACCAATAATGTGCCGGTGACAAGCCTCAGCGAGCACGGCATCCCGGTGTTCAATGCCCCTGGCGCCAATGCCAACGCGGTGAAAGAACTGGTGATCGCCGGCATGCTCATCGCCAGCCGCAATATTGTGCAGGCCTGGGATTACGCCTCAAAAATTGAAGGCACTGAAGACGAGCAGCGCAAAAAAGTAGAAGATGGCAAGAAAAAATTTGTCGGCTTTGAATTGCCCGGGCGGACCCTCGGCGTGGTTGGACTCGGTGCTATTGGCGTGCAGATTGCTAACGCGGCACTTGATCTGGGCATGCGCGTAATTGGTTTTGACCCTACCATCACGGTGCGCAGTGCATGGCAATTGTCAGCCAATGTGCAGGAAATGCCCAGCATCGATGAGCTGCTCAAGCAATCTGACTTTGTGACGTTTCATGTACCGCTGATCGATGCGACCCGAAACCTGCTCAATGCCGAGCGCCTGGCATCGATGAAAAACAATATCGTGGTGCTCAATTTTGCCCGTGAAGGCATTATCGATGATGATGCCGTACTGACTGGTATCAGCAAAGGCAAGGTGCATGCCTATGTCACCGACTTCCCGTCAGAAAAGCTTAAACATAATCCGCGCGTGATAACCTTGCCGCATCTCGGTGCCTCCACTAACGAAGCTGAAGAAAACTGCGCCATCATGGTGGCTAACCAGCTGAAAGATTTTCTGCAAAACGGCAATATCCGCAACTCGGTTAATTTTCCCGAAATCAAGTTACCGCGAGACGGTGAATGCCGACTCGCCGTGGCGAACCGTAACATGCCTGATATGGTCGGGCAGATTTCGCACGTGCTGGGGCAGGCGAGTGCTAATATCAAACACATGCGCAACGAGTCACGCAATGGCCTTGCCTATACCCTGATTGATCTTGATGGCGCCATCGGTGAAGATGTGCTGCAACAAATCAGAAACATCGAAGGCGTGTTGAACGCGCGACAACTCTAAAACTATGACCGACAAAGACCCGCTCGCCGAGGTTCGTACCCGTATCGATGAAATCGATACCGCGATTCAGGCGCTGGTCAGCGAGCGTGCCCAGTGCGCAGCCGACGTTGCGAAGATAAAGCAGCAGCAGGGTGAAACCGAGCATTTCTACCGTCCCGAACGCGAAGCCCAGGTGTTGCGCGCGGTGCAGCAACGCAACCAGGGCCCGCTCAGCAACGAAGCCATCGCCGGCATATTTCGCGAAATCATGGCGGCCTGCCTGGCGCTGGAAAAACCTTTAAAAATTGCCTTTCTCGGGCCCGAGGGTACCTACACTCACGCCGCTGCGGTGAAGCATTTTGGCAAACTGATCGAGACCGATCCAGTCGCCAGTATCGAAGAAGTGTTCCGCCTGGTGGAAGCCGACGGCGCCAACTTTGGGGTGGTGCCGGTGGAGAACTCAACCGAAGGCGTGATTAATCATACGCTCGATCTATTGATGCAATCGGCGCTCTCCATTAGCGGAGAAGTAGAGTTAAGAATACGTCATAACTTATTGAGTAATGAGACTAAATTAAGCGATATTAAGCGTGTGTATTCACACCAGCAATCGTTTGGCCAGTGCCGTTTGTGGCTCGATAAACACCTGCCCAATACCGAGCGTATCGCCACCAACAGCAATGCCGAAGGTGTTCTGCTGGCGAGCGAGCATGCGCATTCGGCAGCGATTGCCGGCCAGATGGCCGCCGAGCTTTACCAGGTGCCAGTGCTGAATGCCGACATCGAAGACGAGCCCGATAACACCACGCGTTTCGTGGTGATCGGCAAACACAAGTCACCGCCGAGCGGGAATGATCGCACCAGCCTGCTGGTGTTCGCACATAACCGCGCGGGTTCTTTGTTCAACCTGCTCAAACCGCTGGCTGAGCGCAATATCAGTATGAGTAATATTGAGTCGCGACCCTCGCGTCGTGGTGTCTGGGAATACGTGTTTTTCATCGATGTCGATGGCCATTGTGACGATGCCGCCGTACGTGATGCGATTGCAGAAATTGAACAGGCGTCTGCCATGGTGACTGTGCTCGGCTCTTACCCTAAAGCGGTGATGTAAATCAGCCGCGTCATTATGCATAACAAATTCTTTTTAGAACTCGCCACACCCGGAGTGCAGGGGCTGACGCCATACCTGCCCGGTAAACCCATCGAAACCCTCGAGCGTGAACTGGGCATCAGCAATTCCATCAAGCTGGCGTCGAATGAAAATCCGCTGGGACCGAGCCAGGTGGCACTGGATGCGATCGAAAAAAACAGCCGCGCGATTAACTACTATCCCGATGGCGGCGGTTTCAAGCTGAGCCAGCGGCTCGCCGATATACATAAGGTGTCGCGTGAGTGTGTCACCCTGGGCAATGGCTCCAACGATATCCTGGAACTGGCGACGCGAGCGTTTTTGACGCCACAGAATTCGGCAGTGTATTCAGAGTATTCATTTGCGGTGTACCCGATCGTGGTGCAGGCGGTCGGTGCAAAAGCGAACGTGGCTAAAGCCTTTGACGAATCGCACCCGAGCATGCCACTCGGGCATGACCCGGCAGCCATGCTCGCCAGTATTGATGACAGCACACGCATAGTGTTCATCGCTAATCCGAACAATCCTACCGGTACCTGGCTGGCGCCGGATGTGCTGCATACGCTGGTCAGCGAGATTCCGGATAATGTCATCGTGATCCTGGACCTGGCGTATAACGAATACATGGATCGGGATTTGCAAATTGATATCGCGCGCTGGTTAGAGCAATTTCCCAAGCTGATCATCACCTGTACATTTTCAAAAATTTACGCGCTGGCGGGTTTGCGCATCGGCTACGCATTATCCAGTCCCGAGATCGCCGGCATCCTGAATCGTGTTCGACAGCCGTTTAATACCAACCTGCTGGCACAGGCAGCCGCGCTGGCGTCGCTGGATGATCATGCGCATGTTGAAAAAAGCGTGACATTAAATAACGCCGGCAAGACGTACTTGATGCGGGCGCTGGATGAAATGAAACTGCAGTATTTGCCGACCATGGGCAATTTTATTTCGATCAACCTGAAGCAGGCTGCGCAGCCGATTTATGATGCGCTGTTGCGCAAGGGTGTCATCGTGCGCCCGGTGGCAAATTATTCAATGCCTGAGTATATTCGCGTGACCATTGGCACCGATCCACAGAACCGGCGCTTCATCGCCGCACTGCAAGAAGTGCTGGCCGAGGTGCCGGCATGAGCAAGCCGCGCATCTGTATTATCGGCACCGGGCTGATTGGTGGTTCGCTTGCGCTGGCATTAAAACAGGTAAATTACTGCGCAGAAATAATCGGCGCCGGGCGTACCGAGGCGACGCTGAAAAAAGCCGTCGAACTCGGCGTTATCGATCGTTACCATGTGTCGATGGAAAAAGCTGTGGCCGAGGCAGACATTGTTGTGGTCGCAGTGCCGCTGGGCTCGATGCATGCCGTGTTCAAGGATATCGTCGCAGGGCTTAAAGACAGTGCGATTGTCACCGATGCCGGCAGCGCCAAGCAAAGCGTGATTATGGATGCTGCAAAATCCCTCGCCGGGCATTTCGAACAGTTTGTTCCCGGCCACCCGATTGCCGGTACCGAGCGCAGTGGTGTCAGCGCAGCTTTCAAGGAACTGTATCAAAAACGCCGGGTGATATTGACGCCCACAGATAAAACATCGCCGCAGGCGGTCGAGCAGATCACTGCCATGTGGCAGGCGGCAGGCGCAGAAGTGGAATGCATGAGCGCCGAACACCATGACCTGGTGCTGGCAGGCACCAGCCATCTGCCGCATTTGCTGGCGTTCGGCCTGGTGGATTGTCTGAATAATCTTGAAGATGTTGGCGAGGTGTTCCGATTTGCCGCCGGCGGTTTTCGTGATTTCACCCGCATTGCATCGAGCGACCCGGTGATGTGGCGTGATATTTGTTTAAGTAACAAAGAGGCCGTGATGGCAATGATGCGCCGCTACCGCGATGAAATGGACAGCATGTACCGCAGCCTGGAAGCGGGCGATGGCGAAGCACTAAAAGAAATTTTCGAACGCGCAAAAAAAGTGCGCGATGATTTTTGTGGGTGATTAATCAAAAAATATTTGCCACAGAGGGCACAGAGAACACGGAGTTAAAAACATATAAACAATTGCCGCAAAAAACGCAAAGAACGCGAATGTTAATTTCTGCGCCTGCGGCGCGTATCGAAAACAACAATATTCTTATTTGCGTTCATTTGCGTAATTTGCGGCAAAAAGCTTTTTAGTTTTTTACATCTCGGTGTTCTCTGTGCCCTCTGTGGCAAAAAAAGGTTTAAATTTATATGAAATTTATTGTTAACAAGGGTGGTCGGTTGCAGGGGCGGATTCGTGTGCCCGGTGATAAATCGATTTCGCATCGCTCTATCATGTTCGGCTCGATTGCTGAAGGCACCAGCCGGATTAGTGGTTTTCTCGAAGGTGAAGATAGCCTCAACACGCTGCGTGCATTCAAAGCCATGGGTGTTGAGATCGAAGGCCCTGAAAATGGCAAGGTGGTGATCCACGGCGTTGGCATGCACGGTTTGAAAAAACCGGCGCATGCGCTCGACCTGGGTAATTCCGGAACATCGATGCGCCTGCTCGCAGGCTTGTTGTCCGGGCAGGCATTTGATGTCGAACTCACCGGCGACAGCTCGCTTTCAAAACGGCCGATGAAACGTGTCACGCATCCGCTGGCAGCGATGGGTGCGATTGTGGAGACCGATGATGATGGCAGTCCGCCTTTGCGAATACGCGGTGGCCATCATTTATGCGGAATCGAGTACGTGATGCCAGTCGCGAGTGCCCAGGTGAAATCCTGTTGCCTGCTGGCAGGTCTATATGCCGACGGGAAAACCTGCGTGAGTGAGCCGGCGACGACACGCGATCATACCGAACGCATGCTGCACGCGTTTGGCTGGTCGGTGAGCCATGATGGTCCGACCGTGTGTGTCGAGGGTCCGGCAAGATTGACGGCCTGTGATATCGACGTGCCTGCCGACATATCTTCAGCCGCGTTTTTCATCGTCGGTGCCAGTATCGCTGCCGGTTCCGACATTGTGCTGGAACACGTCGGCGTCAATCCGACACGTACCGGTGTTATCGATATTCTCAGGCTCATGGGCGCGGATATCGAGCTGCAAAACCGGCGTGAAATCGGTGGCGAGCCGGTGGCGGATATTCGAGTGAAAAGTGCGCCGCTGAAAGGCGCGCGTATTCCTGAAGAACTTGTGCCGCTGGCGATCGACGAGTTTCCGGCAATTTTTGTTGCCGCCGCCTGTGCTTCGGGTGAAACAGTGGTTACAGGTGCGGAAGAATTACGCGTCAAGGAAAGTGACCGTATCCAGTCGATGGCGGATGGTCTGCAGACGCTCGGAGTGGATGCGGTGGCGACCCCCGATGGCATGATTATCCAGGGCGGTAAAGGCGCCGACAGTATTGGCGCCGGCGTGGTTCAAAGCCACGATGACCACCGTATCGCGATGGCATTTGCCGTGGCGGCGCTGTGCGCGCGTGGGAAAATCGAAATCGAGGAATGCGATAATGTGAATACTTCGTTCCCGGGCTTTGTCGAACGTGCCGCGGCGGCCGGTCTCAATATCAGCTCGCTGGCTGACTAGATGGAACACCCGGTCCCGGTACTGACCCTGGACGGTCCCGGCGGTGTCGGCAAGGGCACCATTTGCCTGCGCGTGGCGCGCGAGACCGGCTGGCATATTCTGGATAGCGGCTCCCTGTATCGCCTGGTCGGGCTGGTGGCGGCGCGCCACGGGATCGATCTGGAGGCTCTGCCAAATCCTGAAATCGTGACGCAACTGGCTGAAATTTCACAGAATCTTGATATAGATTATGTCGATCGTGGCGATCATCTGGGCATACTGCTTGCAGGCGAAGACGTGGCTAAGCTGATTCGCACTGAGCAGGTCGGTGCCCTGGCTTCAAAAGTGGCGGCTGTACCTGAAGTACGGGCCGCTCTACTGGCGCGGCAACGGGCGTTTGCGCGGCCGCCGGGGCTGGTGGCAGACGGACGCGATATGGGCAGCGTGGTATTCCCCCGGGCGGGGCTAAAAATATTTCTTACTGCCAGCGCCGAAGAACGTGCGAAAAGACGTTATAAGCAGTTGATAGAAAAGGGAATAGGTGCTAATCTTCCCGGCCTTGTCGCGGAGCTCAAAGAACGCGACGAGCGCGATACGCAACGCTCAGCATCACCGCTCATTGCTGCCGCTGACGCCCACGTTATTGATACCACACATATGAGTATCGACGAGGTCGCCAATGCTGTACTGGACAAACTGCGACAGTGTTACGATTTATAGCGAAAATATTTTTTTGTACCCTGGTATTTGTTTACGAGTTTCAGATACGAGATTATATTAAATGGATTTTCAGGAGGAGTATGCAAGTGCATACTCTATATGTATAACTAACCCAACTGTGATAAGCATTTGTACGATGCGTTATTAACAGTCACCAATCACTTAAAACATTATGTCCGAAAGTTTTGCAGAATTATTTGAAGAGAGCCTGAACCAGACCGAAATGAGTGCTGGCAACATGGTCATTGGCACCGTTGTCGATATTCGCGATGGTTATGTCATGGTATCCGCAGGCCTCAAATCCGAAGGTGTCATCCCCGAAGAACAATTTAGAAATCTCGCCGGTGAGCTCGAAGTAGCCGTCGGTGATGATGTTGAAGTTGTGCTCGAAGCCGTTGAAGACGGGTTCGGTGAAACCCGTTTATCACGTGAAAAAGCCAAGCGCGCCAAAGCCTGGACTTCGCTGGAGAAATCATTCGAAGCAGGGGAAATTATCAAGGGTGTACTTACTGGCAAGGTCAAGGGCGGCTTCACAGTCGAACTCGGCGATATCCGCGCGTTCCTGCCGGGCTCGCTGGTCGACGTACGTCCGGTTCGCGATACATCTTACCTCGAAGGTAAAGAGCTCGAATTTAAAGTTATCAAGCTCGATCAGAAACGCAACAACGTTGTGGTTTCACGCCGTGCTGTCGTTGAAACCGAATACAGCGCAGAGCGCGAGCAGTTACTCGACAGTATTGAAGAAGGCAAAACTGTTAAGGGCGTGGTCAAGAACCTTACCGATTACGGTGCGTTCCTTGATCTCGGTGGTATCGATGGCCTGTTGCACATTACAGATATGGCCTGGAAACGCGTTCGTCATCCTTCAGAAATTGTTGAAGTTGGTGATGAAATCGAAGTGGTTGTTCTTAAGTTTGATAAAGAACGCACACGCGTATCACTTGGCCTGAAACAGCTGGGCGAAGATCCATGGGCCGAAATTGCACGTCGTTATCCGGAAGGTTCGCGCCTGTTCGGTAAAGTCAGCAACATTACCGATTACGGTTGTTTTGTTGAAATCGAAGACGGTGTTGAAGGCCTGGTACATGTTTCGGAAATGGACTGGACCAACAAGAACGTCAATCCTGCCAGCATTGTTACCCTGGGTGATGATGTTGAAGTCATGATTCTTGATATCGACCAGGAGCGTCGTCGTATTTCGCTGGGCATGAAACAGTGCCAGCCGAATCCATGGGACGAGTTCTCATCCGGCCATAACAAGGGCGACAAGGTTAGCGGCAGCATCAAGTCGATTACCGACTTTGGTATTTTCGTTGGCCTGAACGGTGACATCGATGGCCTGATCCACATGTCAGACATTTCATGGGACATTCCTGGCGAAGAAGCGATTCGCAACTTCAAGAAAGGCGATGAACTCGAAGCTGTTATTCTTTCGATTGATCCAGAGCGTGAGCGTATTTCGCTGGGCATCAAGCAGCTTGAGCAGGACCCTGTGTCATCTTTCATTGGCACCAACAAGAAAGGCGCTATCGTCAAAGGTGTTGTTAAATCTGTAGATGCCAAGGCAGCCATTATTGATCTGGGTGATGGTGTTGAAGGTACCTTGCGTGCTTCCGAGATTTCACGTGATCGCGTGGAAGATGTTTCCACGGTGCTTAAAGTCGGTGATGAAGTTGAAGCCAAGTTCATCGGTGTTGATCGCAAGAGCCGTGGTATGAATCTTTCTATCAAGGCGAAGGATGAACAGGACGAAGCTGAAGCTATGAAGGATTACAGCAAGTCGCAGCAGACTGCCAGCACTACGTTTGGTGATTTGCTGAAGGAACAACTTGATTCCAACGACTAATCGTTGATCTGACATTCAGTATTAATTTTAACAGTATATAAACAGTTGACTAAAAGGGGATGATTTCAAAATGACTGATGAAAGCATAGACAGGTCCATGATGAAATCTGAGTTAATCGAGCGGATTGCGCGCAAGCAAAGTCATCTTGCCTACAAGGATGTAGAGCTGGCTGTTAAAAGTCTGCTGGAACAGATGAGTAATGCACTTTCGAGTGGTGAGCGCATTGAAATTCGCGGCTTTGGCAGTTTTTCACTGCATTTTCGTCCACCGCGTTCAGGGCGAAACCCGAAGACGGGTGACTCGGTATCATTGCCAGGCAAACATGTGCCCCATTTCAAACCCGGTAAAGAACTAAGAGAGCGAGTGAATAATTCTCTCAAGAAAAGTTAATTGCACTAGGTTAAGAAAACGTCTGTTATATCTATCTTTGTATCGTTGTGTAAGCAACGCATTATTTGGTGAGCCGTGTTGTTCACACCCGTCCATTCTATTCTCGCAAGCAGGTCATTCGTGTGATTGATTTTTCCGATCCCACTGTATGGTTAATCATTGCGCTGTCCGCATTGCTGGCAGTTGCATGGTTCGGTTTTCGCCTGCGTATGCGTAAACCCTCAGGCCCGCCGGGATTTTCTGCTGATTATTTCAAAGGCCTTAATTATCTGCTCAATGATGAGCAGGGCAAGGCGCTTGATATATTTGTTCGCCTGGTGGAAAACAACTGGGAAATTGTCGATACGCATTTTGCATTAGGCAAGATTTTCCGCCGGAACGGTGAGATTGATAAAGCAATAAAAATCCACCAGGGGCTGATTGCACGCCCGTCATTGCCCGAGCGTTATCGCAGCAAGGTGCTGCTCGAGCTGGGCTATGACTACCTCGGCGCTGGCTGGTTTGATCGCGCGGAAGGCCTGTTTAAAGAAGTGCTGATTCACGATAAAAGTTCTGCAGAAGCGCGCCATAATCTTATTCTGATTTATCAGCAGGAAAAAGACTGGCACAAGGCGATAGATACCGCGGTCGACCTGTTTTCCGAAGATCCGTCAAACATCGGTCCAATGATATCCCAGTACTATTGCGAGCTTGCAGACCTGGCGAAAGCCAAGGGCGATATTGCGCAGGTTGAGCATAATGCAAAACAGGCGTTTCGATACGACGCGGGATCGGTGCGCGCATCAATCTTGCTCGCTGAAGAAGCAACACGACGTAAGGATTACAGGTCAGCGATTCGTCATTACCAGCAAATCGAAAAACAGGATGCCGAGTATATTCCCGTGGTACTGGCTAAACTGGTGGACTGCTACCACCAGCTAAATGCATCGGATGAATTGCTGGAATATCTCGACAAGCTAGAATCCGGCCACAGTAACCTGTTACTGATGAAACTGCATGCCGCTGTACTCGAACGTTACCAGGGTGAGGCGGCGAGTATTGCGTACCTTAATACAGTTCTCAACAAGCAACCCAGTCTGCAGGTATTGCAGGAACTGGTGAATTATAAAGCACGTGATCGCGAGAATGACGAGGCTGTGTTTCTCGGTGATGTTAAGGCTGCACTCAAGCTGATGCGCAAAGACAGTACGGAATACCTCTGTAAACAATGTGGCTTTGGCTCGAATACCCTCTACTGGCAGTGCCCGAGCTGCCACAGCTGGGCGACAGTTAAACCCGGCGTGGTCAATGTTGCATGAGTGTAAAAGCACCGCGAGTAATTGTTGCGCTGGATTATTCTGACAGTCAGTCAGCGCTGTCACTGGTTGATCAACTCGACCCCACGCTGTGTCGTCTGAAAGTGGGTAAAGAACTGTTCACGCGCTGCGGGCCGGAGATTGTACGCAGCCTGGTTGATCGAAAATTTGATGTATTCCTCGATCTAAAATTTCACGATATTCCAAATACTGTCGCCAGGGCGTGCGCCGCTGCTGCCGACCTCGGTGTCTGGATGTTGAATGTTCACGCCCTGGGCGGCCCGGCAATGCTCGATGCTGCGCGTAAGGCGCTGTCAGGTCCTGACTCACCCTTGCTGATTGCGGTGACCTTGCTCACCAGCAGCGGTCCGCGTGAGCTCGAAGCTCTCGGCATCAGCCAGACGCCGCTTGAACTTGTGCAACGCCTCGCGACTATGACAGCAACAGCCGGTCTTGACGGCGTGGTGTGTTCTTCACAGGAAGCCGCCATGCTTGCGCGTCAGCACGGTGACGACTTCGTGCTGGTAACGCCCGGTATTCGCCTGCAGGGTGTGGCCGAGGATGATCAGCAACGCGTGATGACACCGGCGCGCGCAGTTGCGCAGGGCGCGCATTATCTTGTTATCGGGCGACCCATTGTTCAGGCCGATGATCCAGTCCAGACTTTACTTACAATAAATTCAGAAATTTCTGATAGCTGATTTTGCAGCGGCTGCCTATAGTTTAGCTCCCTTCAACTCACCATGGATGTGACCATGAAAGCTATCAAGTCATTCGTACTGTTTGTATGTCTGTGTTTCAGCCTGCTGGCTCATGCCGGCGAAATCAATATCAATACCGCCGATGTACCCGCCCTGGCCAAAGAACTGGTCGGTGTTGGCAAGGCGCGTGCTGAAGCTATCGTTGCCTACCGCGAAACCAACGGCCCTTTCAAATCGGTTGATGACCTTGCCAGGGTCGAGGGTATCGGCAATCGCACGCTTGAGAGCAACCGCAGCAAAATCGTTCTGAAGTAATTGCGCTGTACTCATCATCCTGAAGTAATTCAGGAGAGTCTGTTGCTCAACAGGGCCCGCAATGCGGGCCCTGTTTGTTTTCAGACACCATAGCTTGCTAGACTTGGCAGCCCGTAGTCCGATGTAGAACCATGTCAGTTTCATTATTTCAGGGCGCACATGCCTGCCTGATGCAGGCCGGCGTTGAATCAAAAGTGGCCGACACCCGGGCGCTATATGCAGCCTGGCAGGCCGGGCAGGTCGTTAAGGATGAGGCGACCCCGATCGAACGCATCGAAATACCCGGTCGCCCAGGCCGGCCTGCCCTGGTGCCACCGAGTGATGTCTCCAGACGTGGTTATAATTCAGTGGCTGGCAGGGTGCGGCTGGCGCATGCGATTGCACATATCGAATTTAATGCCATTAACCTTGCACTCGATGCGGTTTACCGCTTTCGTGGCATGCCTGATGACTATTATGCCGACTGGTTACAGGTCGCCGCAGAGGAGGCGCTGCATTTCAGCCTGTTGAATGCATACCTGGAAGCAAACGGCAGCGCCTACGGTGACTATGCTGCGCACAATGGCCTGTGGGAAATGGCGCTGAAAACTGACCATGATGTGCTGACCCGAATGGCGCTGGTGCCACGGGTACTCGAAGCGCGTGGGCTGGATGTAACCCAGGCGATGGTCAGGCGGCTTGAGCAGGCGAGGGACACCGCGCTGGTGGATATTCTGCAGCTGATTTTTCGCGATGAGATCGGTCACGTCAGGATTGGCAGCCACTGGTTCAACTATTTGTGCAAGCTTGAAAATATCGACAGCCTGGACACTTTCAGGCGCTTGCTTGCGCAATACCGTCAGGATACATTAAGCGGTCCGATGGACGAGCTGGCACGCAAGCAGGCCGGTTTCTCCCAGGCAGAACTGGATTTGCTCGCCGGGCGCGAGTGAATTTAATTGACACAATGGAAACGATTTAATGATTCGCAATATACATTCAAATATAAGGGCAGGGTTTGGTTTAATTCTCTGCGCTGGCGTAGTTCATGCTGCCAGCGCTGAAAACCTGGCTGCTTACCAGCTGAATTATGAAGAACAGGAGCCGGGGGTTGATGTCTATGTCACGCAGACCCTGGTGACTGATCGCTATTTACGTATCAATAATCCTGGTGACGATGACGGTTTTATACTCTACGATGACAAGCTAAAAACCATCTACAGCATCAGTCATTCAAATCGCTCCACGCTGGTGATGAAGCTGGCAGACTACAAAAAACTTGCACTCGACACCCTGGTAGACACGCAGTACCAGGCGCTGGCAGGCGCACCGGCGATTTCAGGAATGCCGGTATACCAATATCGCGTAAGCGCAAAAACCCAGGGCGCCGAAGTCTGCACCGATATTCAGCTCGCCGCGGGTCTATTGCCACAGGTCACAAAAATACTGCACAACTACCAGCAGGTAGTGGCCTCCAGCCAGGTAAATAATCTGCACAAGATTCCCGAAGAATTTCAGACCACCTGTGTTATTGCAGACCAGGTGTATAACACGGGTGACTATTATTTAAAGGGTTTGCCGGTGCTGGAGTGGCATACCAATGACAGGAAACGCGCACTGGTTGATTATAAAAAAATCGAACTGGATGCTGACATGTTCGTCAACCCTGAGGGTTATCGAGAGTTCACCCTGGATGACAGGT
>CAWKAL010000137.1:0-44190 GCA_963847575.1 uncultured Gammaproteobacteria bacterium | reverse complement strand
CCTGTCACCCAGTAAAATATCGCCTTTATCGCCACTGACTGCTGCATATATGTAGCTATCACGCTCGGGTGTTACTTCGCATAATGCACTCAATGATGCTTTTGAAATATCCCGCACAGCCATGGACGCAGTATCAATGAAAGCGTTTTTATCCTGTCCACAGGTAATCAGCCTGGCTACCCAGCTATCGATTCGTTCCAGTCCCTGCTGGTAGCGAATAGCGTTCTTCATCGCAATTTCGCGGTGAATTTCGATAGACATGCGGCCAGCTGCAAGACTCAGGATATTTTCATAAAGACTGATGTTGTCGATTGGTTTGTCGTCAGCAATGGCCAGCAGCTGCTTGGTTGTATCGCCTGATTTCAGCGTGATGCCAATATAACTAACAGCGTGTGCCAGCAGGCTGTTGCGTGTTGCTGGAAAGTATTGTTGCAGTTCATCATTGTATACCAGGCGTCCACGTGCCAGCGCGTCTTCATCGGCGGTGTCGACTACATTAGCGGGTATGTTCTGACTGTAATGATAATTATCAACAATGCTGGCGCTCGCGCCTGTGCTGGAATCGGTATTCAGGGTAATGATCTGTGCATAACGTACGTTTAGTGAACTGCATAGAGCATTGAGTACGCAATGCACATTGTCTTCTGTGTAATCTTGTGTGCAATGAGTAACAAACTTCAGCAGGGTGTTTTCTGTGCGTGTGCGCTCATTCACTTCTTTGCTGAGTTGCATGTTGGCATTGCTGAGGGTGTTGCGGTTCCTTTGTAATGCTATAAACATGTAAATTACATAACTAAGCAGGCCCAGTGAAAACATAAACATCAGGGCATTGTATAGTATTGCATTATTGCCATGGACCTCATGCATGTCATTGATGTTTCGCAAGACCTGTTGTATTTGTCCTTCGATGTCGAGCTGGTTGAATTGCGCTATGTTCGCATCGATTTCGGGCAGTCTTTCGACGATTAACAGGCTATGGTTAATGAGTGTTCTGATTTCGCTGCTGGGATTCACATTAATCTTGTCAAGTGCGGCAAAAAGTTTCAGCGCTGTTTCGTGTTCCGGTTTGCGCGTGTATTGCATAATCAGGCTGGAAAGATTTCCAAGCGTTTCCGCGCTGACGCCCTTTTCCTTGTTGTTCTTGTTATAAAACTTTGTACTCAATCTCGAGTAATACGACATCGAATTCTGTAAAATTGAGTGGTGCTGCTTGAAATCCTCAATTATTTCCTGCTGTATCACCAGGGATGATTCCAGTTTTTCAAGAATGGAAGCCAGTTTTTTATGTTTGTCTGACTTGCTGGAATCGTACAGCAGCTGTGCTGCGGACAGCAGTGCCCGGTGTGTGTTATTCAGCGTGTCGTATTCATATACGCTGCTACCCCGATAATTCAGTAGATCACGATGCAGCTGTATCTGTAAGCGCTGCATGTTCTCTGCGCTGTCCTTATAGTTATCCAGTTCGAACTCTTCTACCGAGCTTTTATAAAATGAAAAACTGATCACCACGATAAACAAGGTGAATCCCAGCCAGTGTTTTATGTTTCGTGAGGTAATCATCCTTGTTCCGCACTATTTATGTTGGTGATACGGCTGGTATCACCAGTCAGGGTATTTAGAAATTTAATAATGTACTCGATATCGTGCTCTTCGATTTCAAAGCCCAGTTGTGTTCTGCCCATTACAGTGATGACATCGCGCAAAGATTTGCTGCGGCCATCGTGCAGGTAAGGCGCTGTCAGCGCAATGTTGCGCAGGGAAGGGACTTTAAATACATGCATATCCGTACTTTCACCGGTCACATTCATGCGGCCGTAGTCGGCCTGTTGAATGTCACCACGTGATCGAAAATAATCGTAAAAAATCCCAAAACGCTGGTACAGGTTGCCGCCAACATTCATTCCCTGGTGACAGGAAATGCAGCCATATTCTTTGAACAGTGCATATCCACGCTTTTCATCCTCGTTTATTGCGTTTTCATCGCCGCGCAGGTACTTGTCAAACCTGGCATCAGGCGTTGTGAGTGATTCCAGGTAGATCACCAGCGCATCGGTAAAGCTTTCACGGGTAATGGTTTTCTCCCTGTAGACAGCATTGAAGCTGTTGACCAGTTGCGTGTCCTGGTTGAATCTTGCTAGCAGTTCATCCCAGCCTGATTTGCCGTCGTGTCCGCCAATCCGCTGGATGGCCATGTCGAGTTGCTCGGCCACGTTTTCTGCAGAGCCATCCCAGTTGAGCCGGAAATTGTACTGGGTGTTGAAAATGGTGGGTGTGTTCACCCTGGGTGCGAGTTCACCCACGGGATTGCTGACGCGTTGCCCATCATCACCGCCACTATCGAGATGGTGGCAGCTTGCGCAGGCGTGCGTGCCTTCTGTCGTCAGCCGGGTATCGTTGAACAGCAGCATGCCAAGCGCGAGCTTGTCCTGATCCTGTGCCGGGCTGTGCGGTATCGGATAGATGGGTTCCCGGATGGCTTTACTGGGCGCACTAACAGTGTCGGCACCAGTAATCATACTGGTGAGGCATATTACTGGCACACAAATGAGCGCAGTCAATGCGGATTTTGTTATCATCCTCGGGTGGAATCCTTGAAAAAATCAATACCATGGCATGTTTTGTCACAATTTGGCTCCGTCAGGCATTCAAAACTGGTAATTCGCAGTGACAGGCTGCCCGATAAGAGCCACAAATGAGACTCCAAAGACAACCACAAGTTTAGTCAAGAAACAGGAAATAGCAGCCTAATATCATGAGATTTAACAGGAAATTACTGATTCTAAGTGTGTTACTGTCAGCCGTTTATGGCCGTTCGTCGGTGGCTGCTTGCAATGATATTGCGGCGCCGGGTGTGAACTGGGCAGGGTGTAACAAAACCGGGGTAATTTTGCGAAATGTGGACCTGACAGGCGCCATAATGCGAGCTGTCGACCTGAGTAATGCTGATCTTTCAGGCGCACGCCTGGTGCATGCCGAGATGAATTTTGCCGACCTGACGAATACGCGCTTTGACGGTGCGTTGATGCAATCAGCCCGACTGGTCGCGGTCAAGGGCGAAGGCGCGCATTTTGTCAAAACCCGGCTGGATGATGCCAGTTTTAGCCGTGCCAGCCTGCCATCTGCCGATTTCACCGAGGCGCGACTGAAAGATGCCAGTTTCTACGAAGCTAATCTTGCCTGGGCCATTTTCAGCAAGGCCAGCCTTGAGCGCGCGACGCTGGAGCAGGCGAATGCATCCAGTGCCAAATTTGATGAAGCCAATCTCACCGAAGCCGAATTTCTCTCGGCTACGCTCGATAGCACCAGTTTTCGAAATGCGAATATGACCAAAGCTAAATTAAATAATGCCGATATGAGCGCAGCCGATTTTACCGGGGCCAATCTGACCAAGGCATCGCTGACCGAAGGCACGATTGACAGCGCGATTTTCGACGATGCCATTCTGGATGACACTACCTGGGTGAATTACCGGCGTTGTCGCCGTGGTTCGGTGGGGGAATGCCGTTGACAGCATCTGCCAGTCAGTTTGTGTTCGATGCCAGCCGTGATAATAACAAGCGTCGTGGTGCCTTGTAAGCCTGGCATTGTCACATTAAATCGAACACCTTACCTGTCGTCCAATAATAACGAGGAACGTATTCATGAATGACCTGTTAAATCTTGCATTTAATTTCTGGGTAGGACTGGCGATACTCGCCATCATACTCGCTCAAGCAATCTATCAAGTTTGTGCCGCAGAACATGGCCTACGTGGTCGAGCGTTTTGGCAAGTACAACACCACCATGGTGGCCGGGCTTAATTTCCTGTTCCCGTTTTTTGACAAGATTGCCTACCGGCGCTCGCTCAAGGAGATGGCGGTCGACGTGCCGAGCCAGTCGGCGATCACGCGCGACAATATTTCGCTGGTGGTCGATGGTGTGCTCTACCTCAAGGTGATCGATCCTTATAAAGCGTCATACGGTGTCGATGATTACGTGTACGCGGTCACCCAGCTGGCGCAAACCACGATGCGTAGTGAAATCGGTAAAATCGAACTCGATAAAACCTTCGAAGAACGCGAAGTGCTCAACATCAATATCGTGGCCTCGATCAACGAAGCGGCTGGCCCCTGGGGTGTGCAGGTGCTGCGCTACGAGATCAAAGACATCGAACCGCCGCGCACGGTACTGGAAGCCATGGAGCGCCAGATGAAAGCCGAGCGTGAAAAACGCGCCTCGATCCTGGAATCCGAAGGTGAGCGCCAGTCGGCGATCAATGTTGCCGAAGGTGACAAGCAGGCCAAGGTGCTGGCCGCTGAAGCCGACAAGGCGCAGCAGATCCTGCGCGCCGAAGGCGAGGCCCAGGCGATTATCGCGGTAGCCGATGCAAAGGCCAAAGCGCTGGAAGTGATCGGCAATATCGCGATAGAAGAAAGGGGCCAGAAAGCGATCCAGCTGGAACTGGCCAGTGAGGCCATCAAGGCAAAAGAAGCCATTGCAAGACAGTCGTCGGTGGTTATGCTCAGCGATGACAAAACCAGCGCCTCAAACATTGTTGCCGAAGCCATGACCATTATTAATTCACTCAACAAACAGCAGAATGATCGAGGCCCGCAATGATCGAATATATCCAGGCGCACCAGTCCGGATTCTGGATTGCAGCGGGTTTTGCCATGCTCGCAGCTGAAGTGCTGCTGTTCGGTTTTACCACGATTATTTTTATGTTCGCCGGTATCGGCGCGCTGATCACCGGCCTGCTGATGATGTTCGGTGTGTTGGCAGAAACCTGGATCGTCGGTATTGCCAGTTTTGGTATCAGCACCGGCATCGTCAGCCTGTTGCTGTGGAAACCGCTGCGAAAATTACAGGACAACCGCGCACCGGTACAGCAACAAAGCAGCGACCTGGTTGGCTACGAGTTCGTGCTGCAGGAAGATATATCACTGACCCATCCCGGCACGTATCGATACTCGGGCATCAACTGGAAAGTGGAAGTCGATCCTTCTTCACCGCATGATAATTTATCTGCGCGGGAACGCGTCAGGGTAGTATCGCTGGATGCAGGTGTGTTCCGTGTCACCACGATTTAAGGATTAATAATCTTATAAGCGAAACCACAGAGGCACAGAGTACACAGAGAAAAAACTGCAATTAATCAAAAAAATAACGACCGCAAAGACGCAAAGGTCGCAAAGTGAATATAGATTATACCCACGCAGTAATTTTATGTTATTGATGCAATGATATGTATGGCATGCTCTTGCACGGGGAGCAATAATCAATAGTTGTCTTTGCGGCCTTTGCGTCTTTGCGGTCGATTCGTTTTTAACAGTCAATGCATTTTTCTCCGTGTACTCTGTGCCTCTGTGGTTTCGCTTATAAATTAATAATGCGGTGGCGGGGTCTCGTCTTTCTGGTCGGCGACCTGGGATTCGCTGGCGGATTTCAGGCGTTTTTCGATAACTTCAATTTTCAGTTTCAATACATCAATTTCGTCGTGCTGGCGAATGATGGTATTGCTCAGGGATTCGATAATCTCATCCTGGTGAGTGAGGCGAATTTCCAGTTCGGTGATACGGTGTTCTGTTTTCTCAGGCATTATTCGTGCCTCCGGCTTTAACTGTCAGCCGCGTTGCGCCACACACTGCTACCGGCATGGCAAAAAAATTCAGGAATGGAATACTGGTGAGGGCGAATACCACGCTGCCGAAACCCAGTGCACGCAGCCTGTTTTTGCGGTTGTATTCGCGCACTTCGGGAAACAGCTTGCCGCGGTTCGCCAGCGGATAATCTGTATATTCCAGCGAGAATGTCCAGGCGGCAAAAACAAACCACGCAAACGGCGCAGCAATATTAATCACCGGTATAAGTGTGAGTATCAATAGCGGGATCAGCCATTTGAAAAAATAGAGCATTTTTTTGAGCTCGGAAGCGAGACTGCGCACGATAATTTTCCAGAACGCATCAGAATTCATGTCTTCTACTTCGCGCCCGGCGAGCTTTGCTTCAACACGTGCGGCCAGCAGGCTGTTGAACGGTGCGGCGATCAAATTTGCCAGCAGGGTGAAACTGTAAAACACGATCAAAAATATGGTGATATAAAACAGCGGCAGCAGAATAACTTGCAGAAATGACAACCAGTCGGGCAGAAGCCTGTCGACCCACTGGTTGACCTGCTGCCTGAGAAAATAAATCGCGCTGCCGAACAGGGCAATGTTAATCAACAGCGGTATCACCACAAAACGCCGCAGGCCCGAACGAAAAATCAGGCCGAACCCGGCAATGCAGTCGAGTGCACCTTTGAAATATGAAAACACGTAAACTCCGTACAATAAGTAGTGTGATCGTGCGAAAAAGTATTTATTAACGTTATTGCTGCCAGCCCTGCCTGGCCAGCATGGCTGCGCCCATACTCGCTTCACTGTGTGCAGTGCGAACCACTGGAACGCCAAGTTTGTGCTGGCGTATCTTACACCACGCAGGATTTTTACTGCCGCCACCGGTGGTGTAAACACGTTTTACTTGCGATGCGCCCAGTTGCTGAAGTTTTGCATAACCATCGGCTTCAATATTTGCGATGCCTTCCAGCATGGCCTGAAAGAACCGGGTATCATCATCGGGCCTCGGTGCAAGTCGTGGTAGTTTTTGAGGATCGCACACCGGGAAACGTTCGCCGGCTGACACCAGTGGGTAATAATCCAGCCCGGTGTGAATATCGGGCTGCAGCTTCGGTGTCATCTCATCAAGCTGCTGCTGAGAAAAAAATTCGCGCAACACGCGTCCGCCGGTGTTGGATGCACCGCCCACCAGCCAGTGTTTGCCGAGCCTGTGACTGTAAATACCGTATTGCGCAGAAAACACCGGGGTCGAGGACACCAGTTTTAGTACTAGCGTGCTGCCAAGCGCGGTCACGGCATCACCCAGCTTGTGCGCACCGGTGGCGATTAAGGCTGCAATACTGTCGGTGGTGCCGCTGACTAGCTGGCATTCTTTATTAATACCGAAGTGCTCTGCCTGTTGTGGCAGGATGTTACCGAGGGCAGTGCCCGGTGCGACTACCTCGGGTAGCATGCTGCTGTCTATGTCGAGCGCCTGCAGCCAGCCGGGCCAGGCCTGCGCGATTGAATCGTAACCAAGCTTGAGGCAGTTATTTTCGTCTGAAATAGCGTAGCGTCCGCTCAACCAGGCGGATACATAATCGGCCTGGTGGCAGACATGGTCGTAGGCGAGTTTCGGAAAGTTGTCACGAAAATACAGCAGTTTTGCCAGTGTGCTGCTGGCGCCGTGCGCACCGCAGTCCGCGGGTGCTGTTTGTTGTATGCGCTCAGCCTGCGCAGTGGCGCGCGCATCGTTGTACATTAACGCCGGTGTCAGCGGTATGCCATCTTTGGAACATAGCAACACGCTGCTGGAGGTGCCATCGATGGCAATCGCCGCCAGTGTTTGCAGGTCTGCCCGGGTGCGCAGACCGTTGATACATGCGTCGACATCGCGCAACCAGGCCTGTGAATCCTGTTCGCAGCGGTTGCCGTGTATCGCGGCCGGCGGGGAAGCGACGGCATAGGCGGCGACCTCGTCACCGGCCTGGTTAATGAGGCTGCCACGCACACCTGAAGTGCCGAGGTCGATGCCGAGAAACAGGGGCGCTGACGCATCCCCGCTGCCGGGATTCAGGGGAGTTGTACCGGCACGGGTGCGCTCCAGCCGGGCGCGCGGTGTTCGGCAATTACGCTGGTGTAGACGCCGCCACGCACATTGAATTCAGCGCTCAGGCGCATGAAGCGGGGCGCACAGGCAGCGACCAGGTCTTCCAGGATCTGGTTGGTCACAGCTTCGTGAAAGGCGCCCTCATCACGGAATGACCAGATATACATTTTCAATGATTTCAATTCGATACATGACTTTTCTGGCACGTATTCTAACTCAAGGGTGGCGAAGTCCGGCTGGCCGGTTTTGGGGCACAGGCAGGTAAACTCGGGCAGGCTGATGCGGATCGTGTAATCGCGTGCAGGCTGTGGGTTTTCAAAGGTTTCCAGTTTTTTTGAAGGCTGGCTGGGCATGGCTCACTCGGGCAGAAAAAAACGCAATTATACGCATCCGACCGTCAGAATTCGCTGTCGATTTTCAGCCTCGCTCATGTATACTGAGCGCACTTTTTTATCCACCGGAAATGCTTCAAACCAATGCGCCTGAGCAAGATCAAACTCGCCGGCTTCAAGTCTTTTGTCGATCCAACCACCCTTCATTTGCCCGGAAATCTCACCGGTGTCGTTGGCCCCAATGGCTGCGGCAAATCGAACGTAATCGACGCGGTGCGCTGGGTGATGGGCGAATCCTCGGCCAAGCACCTGCGCGGTGCCTCGATGGACGACGTGATTTTCAACGGTTCATCGGCGCGTAAACCGGTGAGTATGGCAACGGTGGAACTGGAATTCGACAATGCCGACGGCAAGGCCGGTGGCCAGTTCGCGCAATACGCCGAAATATCGGTGAAACGCCAGGTCAGTCGTGACGGCCAGTCAAAATATTTCCTCAACGGCACGCGTTGCCGCCGCCGCGATGTGTCCGACCTGTTCCTCGGCACCGGGCTGGGACCGCGCAGCTATGCCATCATCGAGCAGGGCATGATCTCGCGCCTGATCGAAGCCAAGCCGGAAGAGCTGCGCGTGTTTCTCGAAGAAGCCGCCGGCATTTCCAAGTACAAGGAACGCCGCCGCGAAACTGAAAACCGGATTCGCCACACCCGCGATAATCTCGATCGACTGCAGGACTTGCGCGAAGAAATCGACAAGCAGCTGTCGCACCTGCAACGCCAGAGCCGCGCCGCCGAGCGTTATAAAGAATTCAAAGGCCAGGAACGTCAGCTCAAAGCTGAACAGCTGGCGCTGCGCTGGCGTGAGCTGAAACAGAAGCTCGACATACGCGACCGTGAAATCAGCGAAGCACAGACGCGACTCGAGCAGGTAGTTGCTGAACAACGTGCAGTCGAAGCCACGATTGAGCAACAACGCCAGCAAAATACAGAATCCAGCGATGCACTGAATAAAATCCAGGCCCAGTATTACAGTCTGGGTGCCGATATTTCGCGCGTCGAACAAAGCATCAAGCATCAGCAGGATATTCAGCAACGCCAGCAAACTGATTTGCAGCAGATCGAACACGCACTGTCGGAAGCGACCCAGGCGCTGCAGTCTGATCGCGAGTCTATTACCCAGATCGATCAGCAGTTGCACGATGACAAACCGGAGTTTGAAAGCCTGAAGCAGGAAGAAGATTCATTGAGCGAGATCTTCCTCGTCGCCGAGCAGGCCATGCTCGACTGGCAGCAGGGCTGGGACGTGGTCAACCAGCAATATTCCGAAGCAAGTCAGAAAGCCCAGGTCGAGCGTTCGCGCATGGAACAGCTGGAACGCCATGTCGATGAACTCAAACAGCGCATGCACCGCATCGTTGCCGAACAGGAAGTGCTGCGCGGTGAAGACATCGAAGAACAGATTGTCGAACTGCAAAAGCTGTTGCAACAAAGCGACAGTGAAAAGCAGGCACAGGAACAACAGCTGTCAGCAGTACTGACAGGCATTCGTGAAGCGCGCGAACACATTGTCGAAGCAGAACAGAAATCATCCAGCCAGCGTCGCGCGATACACGATGTGCAAGGCCGGCTGTCTTCGCTCGAGGCGCTGCAACAGGCGGCGCTCGGAAAAACCGATAAATCAGTACAACAGTGGCTGGAGCGTCGCGGGCTGGCGGACAAACAGCGTTTTGCCGAACAGCTCAATGTGGCCAGCGGCTGGGAAGCGGCGGTCGAAACCGTGCTGGGTGACAGCCTCGAAGCGGTGTGTATCGATTCTCTCGACAGTGTTAAATCCAGTCTTGAAGAACTCACCGAAAGTAATCTCGCGCTGATCGAAACATCGAGTGCAGCATCGGCCGCGTCTTCCGGCGCTGATATGCTCAGCACCAAAGTGACATCTTCGCTGGAGCTCGAACCCTTCCTGCGTGGCATCTATATCGCTGAAAACCTGGATGATGCCTTCAATCGTCGCCCAGGCTTAAAGCCCGGCGAAAGTATTATTACGCGAGACGGTGTCTGGCTCAGTCGCCACTGGTTACGCATTGCCAAAGATAAAGACGCGCGCCAGGGTGTGCTCGCGCGTGAATCTGAAATTCGCGATGCACAGCAGAAACTGAAAACCCTGGAAGCCGAAGCTGAAGAAACGGTTTCCACCCTGGCTGATTTGCGCGAAGGCCTGCAGGCTCACGAACTGAAGCGGGAAGAGCTCCAGGTTGAACTCAACCAGGCGCACGCAAAACTCAATGACATACAAGGGCAGATTCGTGCGCGCCAGACCCGGCAGGAGCACATCAGCAACCGCGGTGAAAACCTCGAAGCTGAAAAAGTCGAAACCGAACAACTGATCGCGCAGGACCAGGAAGCGATCCAGGCGTCGACATCAAATCGCAACCAGGCCTTGCTGCTGATCGAACAGGTGGGTATTGAACGCGAGCAGCTCGAAAGCAGTCGTGATACTTTACGCGCGCAGCTGCAACAACAACGTGATGCACTGCAGCAACAACGCGACCGTGCACACGAAATAGCAATACGCATTGAAGGTCTGAATACACGCCGGCATGCGCTGGAGCAGAATATCGAGCGTATGCAACGCACCCAGGAACAGCAGCAGGCGCGCAAGCAGGAACTGGAAGCTATTCTTTCAAGTGCTGCCGTGCCGATCGAAACACTCGAACAGGAACTCGAACAATTACTCGAACAGCGCCTGCAATCTGAAAATGCCCTCAACCAAGCGCGCCGCCAGGTCGAAGCCGTCGCCCAGGCATTACGTAAATCAGAACAGCAACGCAATGAACACGAGCAGCGCAGTGAAGACGTGCGCAACCAGCTCAACCAGATCAAGCTCGACAGCCAGGAAATACGTGTACGCAGTAAAACGGCCGAAGAACAGCTCGCCGAAACCGGGCACGAAGCCGGGCCGTTGTTAGAGCAACTTGGCGACGATGACAGCAGTGCCAGCTGGGAACAGAAACTGGCTGATATCGGGCAACGCATTTCGCGTCTCGGCCCGATCAACCTGGCCGCGATTGACGAATACCAGGAACAGCTCAAGCGCAAGGAATACCTCGACGAGCAATTCAAGGACGTGACCTCGGCGCTGGAAACACTGGAAGAGGCGATCGCCAAAATCGATGGCGAAACCCGTGGCCGTTTCAAGGATACCTACGAGCACGTCAACACGCGTCTGAAAGAAATGTTCCCGCGCCTGTTCGGTGGTGGTACTGCCTATCTCGAAATGACCGGCGATGATTTGCTCAGTACCGGTATTACGGTGATGGCGAGGCCGCCGGGCAAACGAATTTCAAATATCCACCTGATGTCGGGCGGTGAAAAAGCACTCACGGCGGTAGCCATGGTGTTTGCCATATTCGAACTCAACCCGGCGCCGTTCTGTATGCTGGACGAGGTCGATGCGCCACTCGATGAAGCCAATGTTGGCCGCTTCAGCCAGCTGGTGAAAGATATGTCGAAGAACATCCAGTTCATCTATATCACGCATAACAAGACCACGATGGAAATCTCCGAGCATCTGAGCGGTGTTACCATGCGTGAAGCCGGTGTCTCCAGGCTGGTTTCTGTTGATGTGGCAGAAGCCGCGACCATGGCGGCTGTCTGAGTTAATGTATCATGGAATACTTGCGCTGGATTTTGCTGCTGGCAGGCATTTTATTCATCGCTGTGCTGTATTTCATGGGGCGGCAGCGCCGGCGCAACGACACCTATTCCGACGGCAGCGAGTTTGAAGATGACCTGCCTCAAATCAGTGCGCGCGATCTCGATGACATCGATGAAGGTGTTGGCAATGTGCGCGTCGTCACCCGGTTCGATGACGATGAAGTGCTGGATGATTTCAGTGCTGAGCCGCCAGACGCGCAGCAGCCAGATCAACAAAAAAAATCACCGCAGCAAAATTCAGAAAAAGCATCTGCCAGGCCCGATGACCTGGTGACGCTGTACCTGATGGCAAAAGACGAGCTGCTGTCCGGTGACATGATCAACAGCGCCGCGTATGCCAATGGCCTGACATTCGGTGAGATGAATATTTTTCATCGCCTCGACGAAAATGAAGTGCCGCTCTACAGCCTGGCAAACATGATGGAACCGGGTAACTTTGACCCCAAAGATATCCATAAGCTAAGGACCCGCGGGCTGGTGTTGTTTATTCAACTGGCGCATCTCAAGTATCCTGTTGATGCCCTGCACGACATGTTGCGTTGCGCCTATCGTATGGCAGACATGATCGAGGCACGTCTGTGTAATCACAAGCGTCAACCGTTGACAGAGCAGGACGCAAATGCCTACCGCGCACTGGCAGCGAAATTCGATGGCCAGTCGTGAACAGGCAGGCGTACTAAAAAAAATCGAACGCCTGCGCGAGCAGTTGCGTCATCATTCAAATTGTTACTATGTGCTCGATGCACCGGAAATTCCCGACATCGAATACGACCGCCTGTTCCGCGAGTTGCAAAACCTCGAAGCCGAGCATCCCGATCTCATTACCCCTGATTCGCCTACCCAACGTGTTGGTGCCGAGCCGCTGGCTGCGTTCACCCAGGTCAGACATCGCATGCCGATGCTTTCACTGGACAATGTTTTTTCAGATGAAGAACTGACAGCATTCGACAAGCGAATTCATGATCGCCTTAAAACTGACGCAGTCATCGAATACGCCGCCGAGCCTAAACTCGATGGCCTCGCAGTCAGCATGATCTACCAGGACGGTCGGCTGGTGCAGGCAGCGACGCGTGGCGACGGTACCACCGGCGAAGATGTTACCCACAATGTCAAAACTATACAGGCAGTGCCGCTGCGTTTGCTGGGGAATAATTATCCGGCAATGCTGGAAGTTCGCGGTGAAGTTTACCTGCCCAAAAAAGGTTTCGATGCGCTCAATAAAACTGCCCGTGAGCGCGGCGAAAAAACATTTGTGAACCCACGCAATGCTGCGGCAGGCAGTTTACGCCAGCTTGATCCCAGGATTGCCGCACAGCGTCCGTTAGCGATGTATTGCTATTCAGTAGGTGTCCACGATGGCAGTCAGCTGCCTGACACGCATAGTGCGATGCTGGCGCTGTTGCAGCGCTGGGGTTTGCCGGTATGTGCTGAATCAAAAGTCATCAGCGGTGTTCAGAAATGTCTCGATTATTACCATGCAATTCAGAAAAAACGCGACAGCTTGCCGTACGATATTGACGGTGTGGTCTACAAGGTAAATTCATTTGCGCTACAGGAAACGCTCGGGTTTATTGCGCGTGCGCCGCGCTGGGCGGTTGCGCACAAGTTTCCTGCGCAGGAAGAGCTGACGACGATACTGGCGGTTGAATTCCAGGTGGGCCGTACAGGCGCGCTGACACCGGTCGCACGTCTCGAGCCTGTATTCGTCGGTGGCGTCACCGTCAGTAACGCCACACTGCACAACATGGATGAAGTCGAGCGCAAGGATGTGCGCATCGGCGACCGTGTTATCGTGCGGCGTGCGGGTGATGTTATACCCGAAGTTGTCGCAGTGGTGCCGAATAAGCGCAGTGGCAAGGAAAAACTCATTGTGCTGCCCAGAAAATGTCCTGTATGCGCATCGGCCATTGAACGTATCGAAGGCGAGGCTGCCGCACGCTGCACCGGCGGCCTGTATTGCAAGGCGCAGCGCAGTGAGGCAATCAAACATTTTGCATCTCGCAAGGCGATGGATATCGATGGCCTGGGAGACAAACTGGTCGAACAATTGATAGACGCACAACTGGTAGATTCGGTCGCGGACATTTATGCATTGCAGCTTGACGATGTTGCTGCGCTTGAACGTATGGGCGAAAAATCTGCCGATAATCTCATAAAGGCGATTGAGAAGTCGCGCACCCCGACACTGGCGCGTTTCATTTATGCGCTTGGTATTCGTGAAGTGGGCGAAGCCACCGCACAGAACCTTGCAGCAGCCTACGGTGATTTTGAAAGTGTAACGAAGGCGGCACAGGATGAATTGCAGGCGGTGCAGGATATTGGCCCCGTGGTTGCACAGCACATTGTTAATTTTTTTGCACAGAAACACAATCGCGAGGTGATTGCTCGCATTACAGGCCGCGGGGGTGACGCCGCAAAAACTCAGCCGGCCTGCAAACCAGCAAGCGCTCAAGCTCGCGGGTATGACATTTGTTATTACCGGCACCTTAAGCGCGATATCACGTGATGAAGCAAAGCTGCTCCTGCAGCAGGCAGGCGCGAAAGTGACCGGCAGTGTTTCTGCGAAAACTGATTATTTGCTCGCGGGCGAGAACGCGGGTTCCAAACTGACCAGGGCAGAAAAACTTGGTGTTGAAATCATTTCGGAAGACGCACTGGCCAAACTGCTTGGCGTTAAAAAATTAAACAATTAACTCGTCCACAGATGAACGCAGATAAACGCGGATGAATATAATGGATTGTGTACTAATTGCTTAGAGGTTTCGGCTGACTGCAATCGAATGCAGTTTTTTATACAAAGAGATTTCTGGCTTTTATCTGCGTTTATCCGCGTTCATCTGTGGATAATTAAAGCCGTAGAGGCCGGGCGATCAGCGCAGCTGGCGCTGTTGCTGGTTCGGGTGCATGTCAAAAAATGCTTCAAGCCCGGGGAAATTACGTGTGCCGTAATTTTCCGGTGGTTTGCGCCGTAGCAGGCTGAAGTCATCGACAGTCAGTACATGTTTCAGCCGCGCCTGGTTTTTGCCCAGCGCAGTGATGTAGTGCCGGCGCTTGCCGTCGAAGTGGGCGATTTCGTAGTTATAGACTTCGCCGAAGAGTTTGTTCAGCCGGTTTTCAACTTCGTGTGAATAAAATGCCGGGGTCTTGCGCAGTAAATCTTCGCCTGAGCTATAGATCACTGTTTCCTTGCCCTTGTCATCAACCTGGACAGCGAGTCCACCGAGCACAAACTCGGGATACAGGCGGTCGCGGCATTTTTCCAGGTAGCAACGATCTGACATCTGGGCGATGAGATCTGCGGTGCCCAGCATATGGCCGACGAGGTGGGTTTTTTCATCGGGTAGCCTGATCTGCGACGGTGACACCTCGTATCCGGTGTAGTGCACCATCTGCGCGGCGTTTTGCGCCTGTTCGCCGAGGCCTGATTTTATGCATATAGCGTTTGAGAAAATCGGCGCTACGACTGACGTGCACCAGGGTGTACTCGGCGCCATTGAAATGGTGGTGGTCCTGTTCGTGGCGGATATAGCCTGAATCGTGGAACAGGGCGGTAATAATCCCCAGTGTAGTGCGTTCGACGCCAATACGGTCTTCTTTGGCCACGCTGCGGTCATGGCCGTTGATTAGCCGGCATATTGCCAGCGTCATATCCAGCGTGTGCTGCTGATCGTGGTACAGGGTGTCACAGGGCAGGTAGGTAGGATACTCGCCGTTGAACAGGCGGTGGACGTCTTCAAAGGCCTGTTTGAGTGAACCGAGATCTGCTTTTGGGTAAATACTGCGGATGATATCGACAACGGCGTCGCAAACGGGTGCGGCACCGCTGAGGTCAACCTGGTTGGTGACATCAAAGTTTGATCTGCGCTCTCTCATGGCCTGTTTTTGTCGTTGGTATAGGCTTTATATAGCCGAAATGTGACGGAATGCACAAGACAGAGACAGGCCGTTTTGTGAACTAGTTCAAATCCTGTTCCAGATAAATTGCCAGTATGGTCAAAACCTGTGCATTTTAGCTGAATGAGAATTATTTACTGGTGTGGGTGAAGCTGCCATCCCAGTCAGCCGCGGGTGGATTATTGCGGAAATGCTGGATGCGATCGAGATACTCGGTATAGATCTTGCGCTCGGGGTCCCGCTGGCTGAGGGAAAAAATTTCGCGCTCGGCTTCGTCCCAGTGCTGGGCGCGGTAGTGCTTGAGGCCGAGGTGAAAGCGTTTCAGGTCCTGGCGCACTTTTTTGTCGACGTTCTCCAGCAGCCCGAGGGGTTCGTAAATGGTCACCGGCCGGTCCTTGCCTTTGACTTTAACCCGGTCGAGTTCGCGGTATTCGAACTCAGGTACGGCGTGACGGGTGTATTCCGAGGTAATGATGTCAACATTGTACTTGCGCGTCAGGCCTTCGAGTCGTGAACCGAGGTTAACCGCATCGCCGAGCACGGTGTAATCGACGCGGAATTCCGAGCCCTTGTTGCCGACATTCATTTCGCCACTGTTGATGCCGATGCCGATATAGATCGGTGGCCAGCCTTTGCGGGCAAAGTCTTCACGCAGAATTTTCATGCAGTCGACGATCTTGATAGCCGCAGTAAGCGCGTGCAACGCATGTTGTTGATCGGCCAGTGGCGCGCCCCAGAACGCCATCACCGCATCGCCCATGTATTTGTCAATGGTGCCGCGCTCATCATGGATCACGCGCGTAATCGGCGTGAGGAAGCCGTTGATGTACTGCGTGAGTTCTTTTGGCGCCATGCCTTCAGAAATGGTGGTGAAACCACGCACATCGGTGAACAACACTGACATCTCGCGGATTTCACCGTCGAGATTGATTTCATCCATCTTCAGGCTCATTTCGTCCACCAGCTCGGGCGGCACATACTGGCCAAACAAATGTGCCAGCTGGCGTTTGCCGCGCGATTCGACAAAAAAGCCATAGGTCATTTGCAGGGTAAACAATAGCGCAATCAGGATCACCGGGGTGGCGACCGGCAGCACCAGTTGCTGTTCGATCCAGAAATAAAGATTGCTGCCGATCACCAGCGAGATCAGTCCACTGACCGCCAGCGTGCTCCATATCGGCGATAAAATCGGCAGCACGAAGGTCAGTAACAGGCCGATCACCGCCAGCGTTATAAACTCGAATCCACGGGTATATCCGGGTTTGTGCATAATGCGCTGGTCGAGAATGCCCTGGATAATATTGGCGTGAATTTCCACCCCGGGGTAGGCGGGTTCGAGCGGCGTGGTTCGTAAATCGAGCAGGCCGGGTGCAGATGTTCCAAAAATGGCGATCTTGTTCTGCAGGCGTTTTGCATCAACAGTTTTGTTGAGCACATCAATTGCCGAAATATAATCGAAACTTTGCCGGCGTCCGATGTACGGTACCAGTACGCCGGCGTGCTCATCGACCGGGATCAGGGTTTCGCCGATCTTGACCCATTCGAGGAACATTTCCTGGTTGTTACTGCCATTGGTTTCGACCACGAGTTCGACCCGGGGTGAACCGATGGCGGCGCGGGTCAATGCCAGTGCGAGTGACTCGTGTAACTGGCCGTCGTAGACCTGTAATAACGGGACACGGCGGAATATACCGTCATCGTCGAGTAACGGGTTGTCAAAAAAGCCGCCGCTATAGGCTGCGTTCTGCAGGATTTCGAGGTTGGCGGTATAACCGGTGGGTTTTTCAAACGGTATCTTGTCTTTCATGTTCCTGTCGAGATGCCATACCGGCTCGGGCAATTTTCCCGAATAGCTGTCGGTTTTGTCATCGTTTTTGAAGACCACCCCCATAATGGTTTTGCGATTCTGCAGCGACTTCGCAAACAATTCATCGCGCTTGAGTGTGGCGACAACTTTTTCATATTCAGCTATAAATGTTGCGTTTTCACGCAGCGGGCCGGCGGCCATGGTGTCGAGCAGTTTTGCGGCCTGGTCAAGGTCGGCTTCGGCAAACACGATATCGAAACCGATTTCCAGAATGCGGTAGTCATCAAACAGGATGTCAACGATGCGGCTCATGACGTCACGATTCCACGGCCAGCGACCAATTTCTTTCAGGCTTTTTTCATCGATGTCGACAATAACGACTTTTTTGTCTTCGACATTCGGCAGTGTGAGTTTGAGTCGCGCGTCATACGCCAGATTTTCCATGCTGGTGAGTACGGGGATATGCAGTTTGCCGCCGACGTGTAATAAAAACACGACAGTGAGTGCAATACTCAGGACATAACGAATGATACGTTGAATTTCCACGGTGGTTCCCTTGGCTGTCCGACGGTGCCCGGCAGTTTTATTATTAGAATAAGCAGAAAATAGCAAAGATGGCCGCACAAAGCTATGGAAACAGGCATAGCCTGTTGATTTTATGTAAAATCCTGCATCCCACTTTTGCCGAGATTGAGATGTCACACACGCACCTGTTACTGGGCGTAAATATCGACCACGTCGCCACGCTGCGCCAGGCGCGGGGCACCCGGTACCCTGACCCGGTGCAAGCTGCGCTGCAGATCGAACTGGCAGGTGCCGACAGTATCACCCTGCATTTGCGCGAGGACCGACGCCATATCCAGGACCGTGATGTGTTTTTACTGCGCGAACGCATGCGCACACGGATGAACCTGGAAATGGCCGTGACTGAGGAAATGCTAAACATTGCAGCACAGGTGCAGCCACAGGATTGCTGCCTGGTGCCTGAACGGCGTGAGGAACTGACTACCGAAGGCGGGCTTGATGTGATTGCACAACAGGGCTGGATAACGGAGGCCTGTCAGCGGCTGGCGGAATCCGGTGTTCGCGTTTCATTATTTATCGATGCGGATATTGCGCAAACCAGGGCCGCAAAAGCGTGTGGTGCACCTGCGATTGAAATTCACACGGGACATTATGCTAATGCCAGAGATGCACAACAGCGAGACATCATGTTGAAACGCATTACTGATGCCGCCGACTACGCCAGTGAACTTGGTTTGCAGGTCAATGCCGGCCATGGCCTGAATCGACAGAATATTCTTCCCATCGCTGAGATTGCGCCGCTGCAGGAACTGAACATCGGTCATGCGATTATGGCTGATGCCATGTTTATGGGTCTTGATGCGGCAGTACGTGAGTATCGGCGCTTGATGCGACAAGCGCGCCAGTAATCCGGGCCCGTGTTAGTTGAATGGATTAAGTAAGTTCAGCAGCGCTAATACTGTGCTCCAGCAGTCGGCTGATTTCGTGCATCAGCCTGTTTGTGGCTGCATCCAGTTCATCACACTGTTCGCTGTCGATCACGCGTTCCAGGGTTTCGGCTGCATTGCGTAATGCGGGTGTGCCGCAGCAACGCGTTGCACCGTGAAGTTTGTGTACCTGGATTTTCAGCGCGCTGTGGTCGTGGGATTCAATAGCTTGCGCAATGCCGTGTTGATAATCCGGAAGCTCCTGTTTCAGCATGTTCACCAGTTCGATTGCCAGTGCGGCATTGCCGCTGGTGAACTTTTCGGCTTCTTCCATGGAAAAAACAATCGTGTCGCCAGTTTCTTGCGGGTGGTTAGCTGTGGTTTTTGAAGCACTGCCCAGCCATCGTTGTATGACGGCGTTCATCAATTGTTCACTGATGGGTTTTATCATGATGTCATTCATGCCGGACGCGTAAACCCGGGTTTTTTCAGCTGGCATGGCGTTGGCGGTCAAGGCAATGATGACAGGTGCTGGTTTCGTTTCGAGTGCGCGAATACGTTTTGTGGTGGCATAGCCATCAAGTCCCGGCATATGGATATCCATGAATATAATATCAAACGCCTGGCTTTGTGCGGCCTCAATAGCGTTTTCCCCGGAACTGACTGCGACAACCTGTGCGCCATGTTGTTTTAAAATGATTTCAGCCAGGCGCAGGTTGATTGCATTATCATCCACCACCAGGGTGCGGATACCTGACCAGTCGTGGGATGCGTCAACACTATGCGCGACGGGACCTTGCGGATGGATAGTTGACTTCTGGATTAATTTGCACAGTGTGCTGTAAATATGTTTTTGCGGGCTGGAAAAAAACACCACCCGGTCTATTCCGGTTGACTGTACAAGTTTAACCGATTCCTGGGAGCTCGAACTTATGATGGCAATGTCCGGTTGGGTGTGTGACTTGTTGTCGCCTGCATTAAGCTTCTGCAAACCTGACAATTCTTCGTGGCTATAGCAGGCAATAGTGATATCAGCAGTTTTATTGCCTGTTTCTGATTGCGGATTCTGATCAAAATTTTGATCAGAAACATCACATCCCCAGTATTCGAGCATAGAACGAATTGCTGAATGACAGAGTTCATTTTTTGATAGCAGTACGACATGTACACCTGATAAATTATCTCCGAATCCGGTATCTGCATCGTCTTTGATTTTGACTGGAATGCGAAACCAGAAGCATGAACCCTGGTTTGCGGCACTGTCGAAATCAATTTTGCCATCCATCAATAGTGTGAGCTTGCGTGAGATAACCAGGCCGAGGCCGGTACCGCCAAAGCGCCGTGTAATTGATGTGTCAGCCTGGGTGAAAGCGTGAAATAATGTTTGCCTGGCTGACTGGCTCATGCCGATTCCGGTGTCCGTTACCGAGAATCGTATACCGTTCTGGTTTTTCTCCGGGGCATCGCTTATGTCGAGGTGGACATACCCTTGCTCGGTGAATTTAATAGCATTTCCAATCAGGTTGATTAGCACCTGGCGAATGCGAACCGGATCAGCTTCTATGAGCCTGGGGACATCTTTATGGAGATCGTAGAGCAGTTCTATATTTTTTTCGTATGCGACCGGGCTGAGCAGGTCGACCACTTCTTCGATGATATCCAGCAGATTGAATACCACCGGTGAGATTTCAAGTTTACCTGATTCGATTTTTGATAAATCCAGGATGTCGTCGATGATATTCAGCAGGTTACCTGCAGATTTTCGTATCGTCGTGACATAGTCTTTCTGTTGCTCATCCATTCGGGTGCTATCGAGCAGTTCTGAAAAACCGATGATGCCACCCAGGGGCGTTCTGATTTCATGGCTCATGTTAGCCAGGAACTCTGATTTCGCGCGATTGGCTGCGAGTGCATTCGATCGGGTAATGTCGAGTTCGGCATTGCGCATTTCAAGTTCTTCCAGGGTTTGCTGTAATTCCCGGGTGAAATCATCGATGCGCGATTCCATATCACCCTGATATGACTGCAGCTCACCTGCCATTGTATTTACATACGATTCAAGTGTGCCCAGCTCGCCGGGTGCATCCTGATTGATGCGGGTTTTAAAGTCACCCGATGCGATTTTTCGGACAGTATTGGTAAGTTGTCTGACCGGCGTGGCGATCTGCTTGCTGACACGTAGTGCAAGAATAAAGCTGGCAATCAGGATTATAAAAGTAAGCAGAATTCCCTTGTTAAGACTTTCGAATTTTTCATTGTCACTGAACTGGGTAGTGACAATCAGCTCAACATATCCGATGATGTGTTTGATCTGATTGTTGTTTTCCGGCACTGAGGATGGGGCTTCTTCGAAGTCGTTGATGGCAACTTCCTGTGATGTAATCGGAATCCTGAAATTAATAAGCCTGGTCTTGATGAGTTTTCGCCAGATGGAATGTTGCTGTGAGGGTGGTGCTTCGTCGTTCTGCGATATCAGAATTTTGTTGTCCTTGTCCTTGATGATAACAGCCACCACATCCTGATCGTTGAGTGCATTTTTCAATGTAGGTACAAGTAAGGTTGTGTTACCTGAATAAACCGCATATTCTGAAGCAGGCGCAATTTGCGCAGCAATTGACTGGCCGTGCTTTTGCAGCGAGGTACTGATGTATTCTATTTGTGAATATGTGAAATAGCCTGCCAGAATTATCCCGACAAACAGCGCTGGTAGAATTGCAAGAACGACAATCTGCTTATGTATGCTCCAGTTCTTCATTGCTGGGCTTCCATCTCATTCAGCCTGCTTTTGATAGTTGATATATCCTGTATTTGAATATTTAAAGACTTGGCAACCTGCCTGTTGACGCTAACTGAATAGTATTCGGGTGGGATGTCGCCAGTTGTCTGTTCCTGGTCAGTGGTTTGTTCCTGCCTGATTAGCCTGGTTAACTGGTCTGCAATATGCTCGGGGGCTGAATACACAGCGGCGAGCGCCCCGGCTATAACAAAATTATCTGAAAATCCAATAACAGGTATCCGGTGCCTGTACGCAGTCAGGAGAATGTTTTTTACCGAATGACTGTTGTAAATCGAGGTGTCCGGTAACGCCAGGAGGACGTCGCTATCGCGTAACAGCAGGTCAGTAGCACCAGGTATGCTGCTTTGGTCGGTAATCGTAGCGCTGATTATCTGCAGTCCGAGTATTGCTGCACAATGTTTTAACTCTACAAGCCGTTCATCTTTTGAGTCACTACTCAGATATCCTATGTTTACCCATTCGCTGTTGATGATTTTTATTAAGCGCAGGTGTCTGCATGGAGGATGATTAATATCAATATTGGTATAAAAATTATTACGCCTGGTCTCGGCATTCTGCCTGGTGTTGTTAACATAAATGACACTATTTGGCAGGCGGGTTAACTGCTCATCAATTTCAGCATGATTGCCAAGGCTGATCACCATGCTCGTGGCTTGTACCTTTGACAGGTCATAGTCAGTGATGAGTTTTATCGGGGCGCCAACAAGTTCCTGTTTGTATTTTGTATCCAGTAACTCGGCGACAGCTGACTGGAACTTGCTTGTATCAGAATAAAATACAAGCACATCTGATGTAGTGTCGGCGCACAGGCACCTGCCTGCATAGAATGCAAGAAGTGTACAAGCAACAACTCTGAGTATGGATGACATCTATATCGTGTCGAGGTTGCGTTAGGTTCCGCCTAGCGGAACAGCATCTTAAATTCCAGATAAGCAGTTAAATTCTGCTCAATTAACGGACCATATACAGGGTCGAAGTCATAATTGCTGTATTCGTCCAGCAGGTTTTGCAATACCAGGGACACTGAGCCCTTGTTTGCATTCATCCTGATATTTCTGCTCAATCGTAAATCAAGCTTGCGATACTGGTTCGATCCAGCACTGTTGGCATCGATCCATGAAAAATCACCGACATAGTAGTACCCCATGCTACCGCTGTATTTTTCATTGAACTGCTTGATTGCCAGTAAAGAGGCGGTTTTTCTCGGTGCTGATTTGACGAAGCTTTCAGAGCTGTTGGTATACACAGCATCGTTTGATTTGATTTCAAGATAGGCTGCACTGGCAACGATGCGCAATGTGGCGTCTGCATAAAAATCAAGCTCGGTCTCGATACCGGTAACATCCGTGCTGTTGGCGTTGACAAATACCTGGCTTAAACCGTCACCGGGTACTGTATCGTTGGCTGCAGGCACTGGTTCCAGCCTGATTAATTGACTAATCCTGTCTCTGAATATGCGTGCGTTAAACAGCAGGTCGTCGTGCAGAAAACGACCGTAATAAGCAATTTCACGGCTGATAATCTGTTCGTTTTCGAGATTCGATACAGGCGTCAGCTGCTGGTCGACCAGCTCTGTAATCGGGAACGGCGGTGATGTGATCGGTACCCCGCCGATTGTGAGCACATGCGTCAGTGACAGGTTGCCGTGTTCTTCAATGATAAACGGACTTCGTATCGCCTTTGAAACGCCGAGGCGAATATTATGACGGGGATTAAACTTGTGGGTGTATGACAAGCGTGGTGAGTTATCGGTGCCAATGGTATCGTTTTTTTCAACAAGAATTCCGAAGTTCAGGATGTCATTACGTGTTACATGCCATTCCATATTGGTAAATACACGGTACAGTTCACGGCGCAGTGTGTTGTTATTGCCAAGAAAATATGATGACGCGCCCAGGTCCTGCTGCACACTCAGCCCCCAGATCAGTCGCAGGTCATCATTCACCTGGGAATAATGGGTGAGCTCAAGGTTATGCCGTTCTGATTTGATGCTTAAATCAAGGTCGAGCGTGAACGCGTCGAATGGTAGTCCCAGGTCGGCAGGGTCAATCTGTCTGGAAGTTGATTTGTCATCTTTATCGAGCAAATTGTAATAATACTGGATCACCATAGAATCTTTGTTGCTGAAGCTGTTTTCATATTTCAGAAACTGGTACGCATTAATGTTCTCCACTTCACGTGCCTGTTTAATGCCACTTGGGGCAAAATTATCGTCTGCTTGCTGGTTTGTGAGCGAATATCCACCCTGGTAGGTTAACTGGCTACGGCTGTCGATCTGGTAATCCATGCGATAATCGAATGCGTTTGCTGATACATCGTCGTGATTCTCAATACCATCGGCGCGATCCTGTCCATCATCGTTTTGGGTCGACAGGGTAAAGCGATAATCCAGTTCGCCAGAACTGTCGCCAAACCGATATGTGGCATCAACGATATCGTGGTTACCTATGGACGTTTTCACCAGGTGTCCCTGGTCTTCGATCGCCTGGCGGGTAATGATATTTATCACCGCAAGAAATGAGTTTGAACCGTAGCTCGCTGCATTCGGTCCGCGTGAGAATTCAATGCGCTCAATGTCTTCCAGGTTGATCGGTAACATGTTCCATGCAACACCGCCTGACATAGGTTCGTAGACCGAGCGCCCGTCAATCAGTACCTGCATCTGCCTCGAAAACTGGTCGGTATGGCCGTGATAGGCGACCACTATTTTTGGTTCATCACCAAATTCATTGACACTGTTACCGACAATCACGCCGGGCACGAGCCTGAGTACATCGGGTATTGTGCGCGCACCTGAGGCTTCAATCATCTGGCGATCTATGATGCTGACAGCGATGGGTGTTTCCGATGCGGGTTGTTCGAGGCGACTGGCGGAGAGGACCACTGGCATTTCGAAGAATAGATCATCGGCACTTTGGTTCGCGTGTAGCGATGGTGCCATACAGAGCGTGATGATGAATAGAGTATTGAGTCTGTATTGATGGATCATATACGTCCCATGTAAGTGGTTTGATTGTTAGCGCGGTGGTGTTGCTGCGTTGATTTCGTGAGTGTGATGATATACTGCCACATTGTTTCCCCAAGTGTATCAGTTTGAGCACCGGGCTTCATCCAAATTATTAATATAACCTGTTGATTATGAAGGGCACATCCTATACTGTTCTGGCTGATTGCATTGGCAATACGCCGCTGGTGAAATTGCAGAAACTCGGTGCAGATAGCGGCAATATCCTGCTGGTAAAACTCGAGGGAAACAACCCGGCGGGTTCGGTCAAGGACCGTCCTGCACTCAACATGATTGTGCAGGCGCAAAAACGCGGTGAGATCAAACCGGGCGACACCCTGATTGAAGCCACCAGCGGCAACACCGGCATTGCACTGGCGATGGCAGCCGCGGTGATGGATTACCGCATGGTGCTGATTATGCCGGACAACATGAGCGAAGAACGCCGCGCCGCGATGAAAGCCTACGGCGCAGAACTGATCCTGGTGACAGCCGAACAGAGCATGGAAGGCGCGCGTGATCTGGCCCTGCAAATGCAGGCGGAAGGCAAGGGCACCGTGCTCGATCAGTTCAATAATCCCGATAATCCCGACGCGCATTACATCGGCACCGGGCCGGAAATATGGCGCCAGACGGATGGAAGAATTACTCACTTCATCAGCGCCATGGGAACCACCGGCACCATCATGGGTACATCGCGTTATCTGAAAGAGCAAAACAGCAAGGTTCAGATAGTGGGTGTGCAGCCGGAAGAAGGTTCAAAAATTCCCGGCATACGGCGCTGGCCGGAGGAATATCTACCGGGTATTTTCGAGGCGGCACGGGTTGATCTGACGCTCGACGTGAACCAGGCTGAAGCCGAGCAAACCACGCGCGAGCTGGCTGCGCGTGAAGGTATTTTCTGCGGTATTTCCTCCGGCGGTGCCGTGGCTGCCATGCTCAAGCTCAACCAGCAGGTGAGCAATGCGGTCATGGTCAGCATTATCTGCGACCGCGGTGATCGTTACATGTCGTCAGGCGTGTTTCCGGCCTGAATCTTAAACCATGTCTAAACCACGCAGGCGCCGTCGCAAAGCGCGATTGCCAGAAGAACCCGTCGAAGCCGATATCAGCGCACTGTCAGCAGAAGGTCGCGGCATCGCGCATGTCGACGGGCGCACGGTATTTGTCGACCAGGCATTGCCTGGGGAACGGGTTCGATTTAAATACACCCAGCTCAAAGAAAAGATTGCCGAAGCACGCATGACCGAAATCGTCTCGGGTGATTCAGCCGATCGGGTGTCGCCGCAATGCGCGGTATTCGAATTATGCGGTGGCTGCAGCCTTCAGCATATGTCAGCACAAGCGCAAATCAGGCTGAAACAAAATACCCTGCTCGAACTTTTGCAGCATGTCGGCAAGGTTAAACCGCAAGAGATACTCGCGCCTCTCGCCGGGCCACTGTGGCACTATCGTCACAAGGCGCGTCTCGGTGTGCGCTATGTGCCCAAAAAGCAAAAAGTACTGGTCGGTTTTCGTGAGCGCAATTCATCTTTTATTACAGATACGAAGCGTTGCGAAATTTTACATCCATCGGTAGGTAATTTGCTCGAGCAACTCGCGCAATGTATTCATGGCATGGCGTTACGCGAACAGATTCCCCAGATCGAAGTCGCGGTCGGTGATGCCCAGACCGTGCTGGTATTTCGCCATCTCGCGGACATGAGCGGGGCGGATCGAGACATCCTCAGTGCCTTTTGCCAGCAACATAATATAGTTGCCTGGTTGCAGGCAGGAAAACCTGATGCCCTGGAGGCGCTCTGGCCCGAAGCGCCCGAAACGCTGTTTTATGAACTGCCCGAGTTTGATCTGCGTATTGAATTCGAGCCGGCTGATTTCACCCAGATCAATACTGAAATCAACCGCAGCATGTTGCACCGGGTGATCGAGCTGTTGCAACTGGAACCCGAGCATCATGTGCTCGACCTGTTTTGCGGGCTGGGTAATTTTTCCCTGCCACTGGCAAAACAGTGCAGGCAGGTGACTGCAGTGGAAGGATCAGAGGTGATGGTCAATAAGGCGCGTGATAATGCAACACGCAACCAGATCGACAATGCAGAATTTATTCATGCCAACCTGTATGACGAAGCCATGTTCGCGGCGCCCTGGATGCAGAAGAAATACCAGCGCATTCTGCTCGACCCGCCACGCTCGGGCGCGCTCGAGATTCTGCCGCATCTGAAAAAAATGCAGGCCTCGCGCATTGTCTATGTGTCATGTCATCCAGCAACGCTGGCACGCGATGCCGGTGTACTGGTCAATGAGCTGGGCTATGAATGTGTTGCTGCGGGAGTGATGGATATGTTTCCACATACTGCGCATGTTGAATCGATCGCAGTGTTTGAAAAGCAATGAATAACTAATAACTAATAATGAATAATGAAAAAACTTGGCTCCATGACATCACACCAGTCTTAGTTTTTATTTGTTGCTTTTCATTATTCATTATTCATTATTAGTTGTTACTTAACCCAGGTAGAACCCCATCTTAACGCCCGCCACTTCAATCTCGTCAGCATCGCTCAACGGGTGCGCCTGTTTGCCGACAGGGGTGCCGTTGACCAGTGGCATTTGACCGGAGGAACCGGCGTCGACCACGATGAGGAAGTAGCCGGTGGGCCGGCGTGTAATCGCGGCCACCTGTACGCCGGGTTTGCCCAGCGTGGTGAGTATCTTGGTGAGCTGCAGTTCTTTGCCACTGTTCGCACCGCTCAGCAGTTGCAGGCGTGCAGCGCCCGGGCCCGATGAGCCGGACGCGCCTGCGGAGGCGAGGTCTGCTGCAATCTTGCCGATGGACTGTTCCAGTTTGCTGTCACTTTCTGCCTGTTCCGGCATACCGGCTGCATCCGGCCGGATGATCATGGTCTTTTCAAAATCGCCACCGGCATCTGCCGCTTCGTTGACATATTTGAGTTCGTGCTTGCCGATGACGATGACTTCACCGGGTTGCAGCGCGTGCTTGGTGATTTTATTGCCGTTGATGAACGTGCCATTGGTACTGCCCAGGTCCTCGATGAACGAGTCATTGAGAATGGTGAGTATTTTGGCATGATGTCCGCTGACAGCCAGGTTGTCGATGTGAATATCATTATCGGGTTTGCGTCCGATAGTAATATTTTCCTTGTCCAGCGCGTAATCGCTGACAGGTGCACCATTAAAACTGAGAACTAGCTTAGCCATTATTTTTCCCTTCACACATGTGTATTCATGAGAATAAGTCAAAAAATCTAGAAAACAAGCTATTTCCGGCCGGGAACGGTTTTATCGGCCTGACCAGAATAGCAGAAATATTATCTTTGCCGCCAGCTTCATTCGATTCTCGAATGAGTTCGGCCGCGGCTTTGGCGAGGTCACTGCCGCATTTCATAATGGTGCTCTGGATCAACGCATCTTCAATCATGTCGGTGATGCCATCGGAACAGAGCAGGTAGATATCGTCAACATGGGCGATATCTTCCTGTACATCGATCTGTACATTGGCTTCAATGCCAATAGCACGTGTCACCAGGTTTTTATTCAGCGATTTGCGCGCCTGTTCGGGGGTGTAAAAGCCGCGGTCAATCAGTTCCTGCATCAGGCTGTGGTCACGCGTGATTTGTTCGAGCTCGCCATCACGTAAACGGTACAGCCGCGAATCGCCGACATGCGCCACGGTGAAACGATTGTCATAAAACAGCGCCACCACCACGGTGGTGCCCATGCCCCGGTATTGCGTGTTTTCAGTTGACGCGTTATGTACACTGGCATTGGCCAGCGTGATCGCGTCGTGCACCGCCAGGCTTTCGAGGCTGTAACCGGTTTCATCGTCGGTCTCGCCGGTATTTAATTTTTTCAGCTTTTTGCGAAGTTCTTCGACCACGGTACTGACGGTCATGGCGCTGGCCATTTCGCCGCCGCGGTGTCCACCCATTCCGTCTGCCAGTACCGCCAGCCCGAGGGCTTCATCGCTGCTGATGGCATCTTCGTTGTGATCGCGCACAGAGCCGACATCGGTCAGTCCAGCCATCTCGATCTTGCCTTTCAGGCTCATTGGTTGTCCCTAGGCTATGCCTTCAGCCTGTAGTATTTTCAGGCATTTGTCGATGTCCCTGGCCATGTCTGCACCACGCTGGTAACGTTTTTCGGTGTCCTTGTCCATCGCCCGGTTGATGATCACGGTAATACAGCGCGGCACACTGGCATTGATCGTATCGGGTGCAGGGTGAGGTTCATTGGCAATTTTGTACATCAGGGTGGCCATGGACTCACCTTTAAAAGGCAATTCGCCGGTCACCATCTGGAACAGCATTACACCCAGTGAAAACAGGTCGGACTGGCCGCCGACTTTTTTGCCGGCGAGCTGTTCGGGTGACATGTACGATGGCGTGCCCAGCACCATGCCGGTTTTGGTCTTGCTGGAATCGGTAATGCGTGCGATACCGAAGTCGGTGATTTTCAGGGTATCGCTGGCCTCGTCGTACATGATGTTGGCGGGTTTGATGTCGCGGTGAACCACGTTGTTTGAATGTGCATAGTCCAGGCCTTCGGCAGCGCGCTTGATCATCGACAGCACTTTGCCGAATGGCAGCAGGTTGTCTTTCTTGATGTATTTCGAGAGATCGCTGCCCTTGAGAAATTCCATCGCGATATACGCCAGGTCATGCTCATCACCCGCGTCATAGATGGTGACAATCGAAGGGTGGGTGAGTCGGCCGGCGGTTTCGGCTTCGCGGAAGAAACGCTCTTTGACTTCCTCCAGTTCGTCGGCTTCAAACTCCTGCGACAGCGCCATGGTCTTGATTGCCACAACGCGCGAAATTTTCGGGTCCTTGCCGAGATAGACCGCACCCATCGCGCCCTTGCCGAGTTCGCGTTCGATTTCGTAACGCCCCAGCATGGGTTTCTCCACGCCGCCGCCTTCGAGTATCAGGGTGCCACCGGGTGATGACGAACCGCCGCCGAGAATGACGGTTTCTTCCATCGCCTTTGCACGGTTGGAGCGTTCCTTGATGTCGCGGAATTTGGCATCGTGCTCTGACATGTAGCCATACACCGACTTGGCCTTGTTGAACTGGCGTTTGCGTTCGTAATCCAGCGCAAGGTTATAGAGCAGCTCGAGCGCGCTCTTGTCGATCGGCAATTTGCGGAATTTTTCGAATGCCATATCGAGCTGGCCCTGGCCCTGCAATGACAGGCCGAGCATGCGGTTGCTCTCTGCAGATTCGATATCAAGCCGCGCCTTGCCGCGTTCAGTCAGCAGGAAGCGCTTGGTGGTGAGCAGCAGGTGGCCGATCACCAGCAACATGGCGGGCATCATTAACTCTATCCACATGCCCTGGGTTGTCATCATGATGTAGTGCGTCATGAACAGGATGATGAACAGGAGGGCCGTCAAGGTAAAACCTATTGCGGCGCTAATGCGCGGTAACAACAGCATGAGATAGAGCGCGATAAGAATCACCGCGCCGATGGTGGCATAGGTGGCCCATTCAGGCTGGATGAAAAAATCTTCGTTGAGAATACTCGACACCGAATGCGCCAGCGTCAGCACGGGTGACATCGCCGGGTTAATCGGCGTCACCATGGTGTCGCCGACGCCATACGCGGTGGCACCGATGAGTACGATTTTCCCCTTGTATTTGCTGGCGGGAATTTTTCCGGTGAGCACGTCGAAGAATGAATCGACCGGGAACGCATCGTAGAACTCATCGTTATAGAAAAAAGTGTTCATCAACGAATTGCGGTCGGTCTTGATATTAAGTTTACCGACCTGCACATCCGTACCGAGGTGCACCCTGATATCATCCAGCGTCAGGTTGAGGCTGCGCGCAGCCAGCAACAGTGCCACCGAAGGATAAAAATCGTCAAAATAATTCACCACCAGGGGCTCGGCGCGAATCCCGCCGTCAACATCGGGCAGGGCAGCCAGTGAGCCAATACCGACAGCCTGTTCGCCGAGCATGGGGACTGGCGGTATCGCCTGAACCATCGACACCGGGTAGGCATCTGAATCGATGCCGCCGGCAACTACGTTGGCTTCGGGTAAACGGTTCCTGAGGACAAAATCGGGCATTTCTTCGTCGGGACGCCCGAGCGCTTCGCCGGGAATAAACGGCATCGCCAGCACCACGTTTTTACCGGCCTGCATGCTTTCGGCCAGGTTGAGGTCGGTGTCGAGCGCGATTTCTGCAGAGGCAAGAAATTCTTCGAAGGCAATCACTTCGCCGCTGAGCTGTTCTTTTAATGCTGAACTATCCAGAAAATCGCTGACCTGCTGCAGCGCAGCACGGCCATTGGCATCGCGTGAACTTTTCAGCAGTTCGCCTGCACTGGTGATGTTTTTGTCGAGTTCAGAAATGAGTGCAGGCACAGCTGCAAAGCTGCTTTCGGCAAACGCAGTTCGAAGTTCGCGGATAAATTGCAGGCCGGGATCAATTTGCGGTTCGAGGAAGAAGACGGTCTGGCCAATCGCCTTGGCGCCGCCCTGGGTCAGGATATCGTGCATTTTGGCGTGCACGTCGCGCGCCCAGGGCCAGCGACCGATATTGGCAATGCTCTGGTCGTCGATTGCGACCACGGCGATTTTATCGCTCGGCACCCGGCTTGATGAGCGCACACCCAGGTCATACGCACTGCGTTCCACGCCCTGTATCAGGTCAGAGTTGGCAAACAGGGCGAAAATCAGGGTGATCAACAGGCCGACAAACCAGTCGCTTTTCCAGAACCCGTTTTTCATGATATCTCCCAGTGATAAGTGTTGTTTTTTGTTATTCTTCAGCAGCTTCCGTGTGCCTGCGTGCTGGCTATTGCAGAGCTGGATGCGTGCAGCCGAGCGCTATTTATTTTTATACTGGCAGGCTATGTTGTTGATTGCGCCTGATTTTTCACCGAGCATACCGCATTACGCAAAGCTTGTCCTGCATGCATTTATGGTTTTTTTACCCGGGTTTACTGTAATTGCAGAAAAGCCGCGTCTTTCCCCAGCATTTGCGCCATCGATGCCCCCAGGCGGCCGGCCAGGCGTTCGAGCAAATCGTCCTGCAGAGTGTAATCGATCACGTCTTCCTGGCCGATGACTTCACGTGCCACGTAGCTGGCACCCGCGAGTTCGTCGACCAGGCCGATGGCTTTTGCCTGTTCGCCGGTCCAGATCAGACCGCTGAATAAACCTTCGGTGTCAGAATTGAGCTTGTCGCCACGCCCGGTTTTCACCGCGGTGATGAACTGCTGATGAATGTCGTCGAGCAGTGTCTGCAAATGCAGCTTCGCGGTTTCATTTATCGGGGCAAACGGATCGAACAATGCCTTGTTTTCACCTGCAGTCAAAGTGCGACGTTCGATGCCGAGTTTTTTCATCGCATCGACAAAGCCGAAATTGTCCATGCGGACACCAATCGAGCCGACAATACTGGCCTTGTCGGCATAAATTTTATCTGCTGCCGAGGCGACGTAATAACCGCCCGAAGCACACATGTCACTGATTACGGCATAGAGCGGGATCTCGGGATATTTTTCACGCAGGCGTTTTATTTCGTCGTAGATATAGCCTGATTGCACTGGCGATCCGCCGGGGCTGTTGATACGCAGAATCACACCGGCGGTATTTTTGTCTTTGAATGCATCACGCAATGCAGTGACGATATTGTCAGCACTGGCTTTTTCTTCGTCGGCGATGATACCGTTCATATCAACCAGTGCGGTGTGTTTGCTAATCGAGGTCTTGCTGATTTCGGGATCGGTATACAGTACCAGCAGGGTGGTTATATAAACGAAAGTCAAAAGTTTGAAAAAGATGCCCCAGCGGCGCGCGCGTTTTTGTTCGCGCAGACTGGATTCGGCCAGTTTACTAATCACGCTTCTTTCCCATTCGGTATCTTGTTCGTTCATTTGTATTCCTGTTGTGCTTTGAATAATTAAAGGAGCTTGTTGCTGAGTAATGTTGCCGCGCGGGTGTTATAGCACCTGGGGATTATGGGATAAAAAGCCCGATAATTCTGTGATCTGGTCGAAACATGCCAACGGCGTATGCCTGAGCAGGACCTCGGCCTTGTGTACCCCATGGGTGACAGCAATGGCATCAACACCTGCATTTTTCGCCATCATTAAATCATGTTCGCTGTCGCCAATCATTAATGCATGTTCCGCGCGCGTGCCGGTATCGCCCAGTATGCCCAGTAGCATCTGGGGATGGGGCTTGGAAGGGTTTTCACCCGCGCAACGCGTGGTACTGAAATAGTGCGCCAGTTTGTGCGTCTGTAACGAGTGATCCAGCCCGATCCGGCTTTTGCCGGTGGCGATCGCAAGCATGTATCCGCGCGTGCGTAAATCATCCAGCATATCAACCACGCCCTCAAACAGCGGTGCTTCGATCGGGTTCTGATGCATAAAATGCTGTTTATAGGCCTCGCTTACCGCGGCGACAGCGTCGGCATTCATGCCGGGGTGCAATTGTTCGACGGCTTCGCGCAGGCCCAGGCCGATCACATTACGTGCGGCGGCTTCGCTGACCTGCACACCGCAGGCGCTCTCACTGGCGAATTGCAGGCTCGAAACAATACGTGCAATGGAATCGATCAGGGTGCCGTCCCAGTCGAACACCAGTAAGTGTCGGGGGTGATTCTTCATTCTGCTAACTTGTTGAGTACCGCGGTTAATTCGTCAGGCAGGGGTGCTTCGACCTGAAAAGTTTTATCAAGTTTAATCGACAGCTGACTGGCGTGCAGGAACAGGCGTTTCAGGCCAAAGGCTTTCAGCTGCCGATTGAAGCTATTGTCGCCATACTTGGTATCACCCGCCAGCGGGTGGCCGCTGTGGCTGGCGTGCACCCGGATCTGGTGAGTGCGGCCGGTTTCGATCTGCACCGCCACCAGCGTCAGGTCGCCCAGGGTGTCATGGTGAAAGATTTTGCGGGCTTCGAAATGGCTGCGTGCGTGTGCGCCGTTCAGGCTGGCTTCGACCATGTGTTCACCGCTGCGCTGGATTTTTTCCAGGCTCACGTCGATCGTGTTGCTGCCCGGCCAGTGCCCGGCGACCAGCGCAAGATAGTGTTTCTCGATACCGTGGGCATTGCGCAGACTGGCGTGCAGGCGGGTGAGGCTGTCGCGGTTTTTGGCCAGCAGCAGGCAGCCGCTGGTGTCGCGGTCGAGGCGGTGGACCAGCTCGATGAACTGGTCCGGGTGAAGCTGTTTGAGGGCCTCGATCACGCCGTACTCGATGCCGCTGCCGGCATGTACCGGCAGGCCGGCGGGTTTATTGATCACCAGGATGTCCTTGTTTTCGAACAGCGTGGCCTCGGCCAGGCGCTGCATGACCGCGGCCGGGACCTTGCCGGGCGTCCTTGCTTCCAGCCGTACCGGCGGTATGCGCACCTCGTCGCCCGATTGCAGCTTGTAATGCGGCTTGATCCGGCCCTTGTTGACGCGCACCTGGCCGCTGCGCAGGAGCCGGTAGATATGGCTGCGCGGTACACCTTTTAACTGGCTCATCAGGTAGTTATCGATGCGCTGGCCGTGGTGGTCCTGGTCGATCGAGGTCATTCTGACCCGGGTTATGGAATCGGCTTTATTGGCACACATGTTGAGATTAATGGCTGGAGGGCTATACTGTTGTTGACCGCAAGCCCGCATTTTGACAGACTTGTGACCGGTTGCGCCAGCACGCGCTGTATCGCAGCCCAAAAGCGTCGATCCCGTCAAAAAGGATGGGAAAGCATCAGGAGGATGCGTTCACAGTTAATCATAACTGCTGACCGCGACAGCGGAAACGCCACTTGGCAAAACTGAATTCACACATTCGCACGAACGCGGGTGTTGATAACAGACACATAAAAACAATGTATTACACGGTCCTGATTACTGAATATTCTTTCTCGATGCCAGTCGCCGCCATGCTTGCCATGGTGATCACGATGATTTCGGCTCGAGAAATTGTGCGCCTCACAGAAAAGGCTGCAAATCAGGGCTTATGGCCGTGGTACACAACGAGCTCAAACAAAAATGAAAAGAATTTTAATCAATGCTGCCCAAAAGGAAGAGATCCGGGTGGCGATGGTCGATGGCCAGCAACTCTACGACCTGGATGTCGAAGTCCCTTCACGCGAACAGAAAAAATCGAATGTCTACAAGGGTAAGATCACCCGGGTAGAACCCAGTCTGGAAGCCGCATTTGTCGACTATGGCGCCGAGCGTCATGGCTTTCTGCCGTTCAAGGAAATTTCACGCAGCTATTTCACCGAAGAAGCCCTGCAGGCACAGGGCCGTACCGATATTCGCACCGCCATCAAGGAAGGCCAGGAAGTGGTCATCCAGGTGGAAAAAGAAGAACGCGGCAACAAGGGCGCTGCGCTCACCACCTTTATCAGCCTGGCCGGTCGTTTCCTGGTGCTGATGCCGAACAATCCGCGTGCCGGTGGCGTTTCGCGTCGTATCGAAGGTGAAGATCGCGACCTGATTCGCGATGCCCTGAGCCAGCTCGAAGTGCCCAATGGCATGGGCCTGATCGTGCGCACCGCCGGTGTTGGTCGCAATGTCGAAGAACTGCAGTGGGACCTGGATTACCTGCTGCAGCTGTGGGATGCCTTCGTCAAGGCCACCGAGTCACGCCCGGCGCCGTTCCTGGTGTACCAGGAAAGCGATGTCATCATTCGCGCATTGCGCGATTATTTCCGCGATGACATCAACGAAGTGCTGATCGATTCGCCCGAAGTATTCGAAACCGCGAAACAGTTTATCGAGCAGGTGATGCCCAACCGGGTGCGCAAGCTCAAGCTCTACCAGGACACGGTGCCGCTGTTCAACCGTTTCCAGATTGAAAACCAGATCGAATCCGCCTACCGGCGTGAAGTGGTGCTGCCCTCCGGCGGCGCCATCGTGATCGATCATACCGAAGCGCTGGTCTCCATCGACATCAACTCGGCACGCGCCACCAAGGGCGGTGACATCGAAGAAACCGCGACCAATACCAATCTCGAAGCCGCCGATGAAATCGCACGCCAGTTACGCCTGCGCGATATCGGTGGACTGGTGGTGATCGATTTCATCGACATGATGGCATCGCGCAATCAGCGCGAGGTTGAAAACCGCCTGCGCGATGCAGTCAAGCTTGATCGTGCACGTGTCCAGCTCGGCCGTATTTCACGTTTCGGCCTGCTGGAAATGTCGCGCCAGCGGCTCAAGCCGTCGCTGGGTGAATCGACCCAGGTGGTATGCCCGCGTTGCAGCGGTCACGGCACCGTGCGCACGGTCGAATCGCTGTCATTGTCACTGGTGCGCATCATCGAAGAAGAAGCACTGAAAGAAAATTCCGGACGCGTCGATGTACAGGTGCCGGTCGATGTGGCGACCTACCTGCTCAACGAAAAACGCGCAGCCATCGCCGAGGTTGAAAAACAGACCGGGATCAGCGTGATGGTGATTGCCAATCTCTCGCTGGAAACACCTCAATACAAGGTTGAACGTGTGCGCAAGGCTGAACTGGCCGAAGAAGATGTCGTTGCCAGTTACCGGCATGCCGAAATCGTTGAACAAAATTACGATCCAGAGCAATACCGTGAAGCGCTGATTCAGCCGGAACAGGCTGCAGTGCAGCGTGTGATACCCACCAAGCCGCTACCTAAAGCCCCCGCGCAACCAGCACCAGCCCCGGCACCGAAAAAGGCGGGCTTGCTGACCGGGCTGATATCCCTGTTTGTTGGCGGTGACGCAGAGAAAAAAGCAGACAAGACCAGCAGCGCGAAAGTTGAAGCCAAAGAGAAGCCGAAAACCAGGTCATCAAGCACGCGTACTGGCAGCGGGCAACGCGGCAGCCGCGGTGGCCGTGGCCGTGGCGGTCGCAACCGAAACCGCCCGCGCAGCGATCAAAAGCAGAAAGCCCCCCAGAAGCAGTCTGATGATACATCCAAACAGCAGACAACTGAGCCGGCAGCACGCCAAAAACCACAGACGAAATCGACTTCGGCAGAACAGGGTTCACAGCAGGAGACGCTGGATAAAAGCACTGATAAACCGTCCAAGAGCAGCCGTCGATCACGCCGCGGTGGTGGACGACGCCGTCGCGATCCGAACGCGGCAGATAATAAAACGCCTGCAAATGATTCGGCAACGGGTTCGGCAAAGGCCGCTTCAAAGCCAGAGCAGTCAGGGAATACTGCGGGTGGTTCGGATTCGCAGCAGGTGAAGTCTGATGCGCCAAAAGCGCAGTCACATACGACGCCAGATCAACAGTCGAATCCGCAGCCAAAGCAGCAGCCAGTGTCAGAGTCATCAAGCCCCAGGCCGCCAGCGCAAAATACGTCAGCGGCCCCGGCACCGTCTGCACCGGCGCCCGCACAGAGCAGTGCGCCTCCTGCTTCGCAGAGCAGTGCACCGGCTTCGGCGCCTGCTGCGCCAGCACCAGTTGCCTCGGCACCTGCACCCGCTGCTGTAAAATCAACCGGCGAGAGCAGTACAGCAGCGCACAGCAAGCCGGCTGATAAAGTGACATCGAATGATTAAACAGGGCAGGGTTTAGATAGCTCTCGGACCTTGTCCGTTTTGCATATCAGTAGCGATCCCGGATTTAAAAATCCGGGATCGCTACTGATATAGTGTCCAATGCTGCAAATCCGCAATGCGCAGGTTTATTCAGCGCGCATGGATATGCCCCAGTAAGCCATCAGCGGCATCTTCGATCAGGTCGAGTACATGCTCAAAACCATGGTCGCCACCGTAATACGGGTCGGGTACTTCGCGTGTATTGCTGTTGTGCGCAAAATCCAGCAACAGGTATATGCGTTCACGCAAAGGTCCGGGACATATCGAAACCAGGTCAGAGTAGTTCGCTTCATCCATCGCCAGCACGTAATCATAATCCTCAAAATCGTTTGCATACACCCGGCGTGCACGCTGCTGGCTAAGATCAAACCCACGCTTGCGCGCAGCGGCCTGGGCGCGCTGGTCGGGCGGCTCACCGACATGGTAGGCATGGGTACCGGCAGAATCAATATGGATAAGTTTATCCAGGCCCGCAGCGTTGACCTTGTGTCGAAACACACCTTCAGCAGTGGGCGAGCGGCAGATATTGCCCATGCAAACAAAAAGCACTTTTATTTTATTCGCTGTCTTGTTCATAAAATATCATATGATTTATATAGTTAGGTGAACCTTCTAGAATGGCTTGCCATTGGGATTATATATCGACGCAGAGTGAAATATTCATCATAAGTTTGAGAATTTGACCAGGTAGTAGTATTTGTGTACTTTGTGCTAGCAGTTACTTGCTGCAAAACAGTGTTTTCGTGCCCTCAACCAAAGGGTGAAGCTGTTTGCTAAGCACTCAATCATTGAGGCTCCAGGGTTATTACATGGATGTAAACACTCGATATCCAAAAACCAGTCTTCTTTTCAGGCTAGTCAGGCCTGCCATTGCTGTACTTTTGTTCGTGGTTCCTGCGCACTCCTATGCTGTCTCGCCGGTACTGTCCGAGCCGGTTATTACTAATGTTACCGACAGATCGTTTACATTAATCTGGACATCTAATCAGGTCGGTTTACCTATAGTCGAAGTATATAGCGATGCCGCTGGCATTGTGCCTGTCGTTTCAGGCATTTCCTTTATTCCATACGCTGTCCGTAGTGGTAACCCTGCACTAGATGAATCAAGCAGGCAATCCTCGATAGATTCAATAGTGGCTGCAGCAAAATCTAATGGTGTCTTTGAGGTGACAGTCGTCGGGCTAGCACCAGCAACACAGTATTATATTAAACATGGTGTGCAGGCTGATTCCACACTGGAGATCACAAAGTGTCCAGATTCTGGTGCGAGTTTTTGTCCAGATGCAAATTTTGCTTTGATTGATGTTACTACTGAAAATTCAGTAGAACGCATAAGCGCATCAGAAAATTTATTCCTGAATGATGTTCTCCTGAGCCTGAATGTTAGTGCACAGCAAGGTCAGCTAGTAATCGTCAGCACTGAAACAGCAAATTATCCGGTGAGTGGATATGTCGGGGACGGTGTAACCGCACCATATGTTGTCCTTGATTTAAATAATCTTTATACGACTTCGACAAATACGAGTCTGTTATTAACAGGCTCAAGTGTAAAAGCGTTCGGCGATACGGGCGAAGCGCTTGTAGTGCGTCAATACAAAGGCGTGAGCGGTAGTGAAACCAGTATAAAGGCAGTCAATATCAATCAGCAGCGTGGCGTAGTTATGGCGCCATTGGACATAAAGTATGGCGACTGTAACAACGATGGTCGTATAAACAACTATGACCATATGCTGTTAACAAATGCAGTGGCTGGAATCCTGCCGGAAACCAGTTATACAAGCGTGGCGTTTCACCCTGTGTTCTGTAACCTGTATAAAGAAGATGGATTAAATAGTGTAGCAACTTCAGTAGTGCTAGATAGCGAAGATAAAATGCGGCTGGAAGCATTACTTGTCGGTAAAACGAATGTCACAAATTTCCCGGAAGCGCCATAATGATTGGTGCTCAGAGAAAAATTATCTGTTTTAACTTTGGTATATTGCTGTTGTCGGTTATCTGCTGCCGCAATCTTTATGCGCAGGGTGCACCTGTTATTGGTGATGCGCAAGTTGATACAGGGAGTGCTGTCACTGGCGAATATGGATCAATAGCTGTCGTACCCATCAATGTGAATCTTTCTGGAATCACCGCGGTAAATGCCTCTGGCGCAACAGTGCCAGCAGTTCTGGGTAGTTACCGCATCGCTATTAGTTACGACAACACATTAATTAAGGCGAGAAATACGGGCGGATTTGTCGCAGGAGGAACTGCGGCAGAGTTTTCGCTGCCTGCGCAAGCGCACATCCTTACCAGTGGTACCAGTGACACGTTGATAATAATGCAGTCGCAGTTGAGCAATATTTCTCCTGTAGATTCTGTGAATGTCGCACAAGTCGAGTTTGAGCTTTTGTCGAGCATTCCCACAATTGCACCTCTGGCGATTACTGTACTGGATTTGCGCACCCCGGTAATTATTACGGGCGATATGCAGCAGGCCATTATTGGTGGGGTTGAGATAGCTAATCAGATCACAAATAGCGCTATAAATATTCTGGCGGGCACAGATACAGATGGTGATGGCATGCCAGATGCATGGGAGGCCATGCACGGTTTTGATCCGGACAACATCAACGATGGTGTGCTCGATTGGGATAATGATGGCTTAAGCAATGCAGATGAATACACAAATTCCACGGACCCAAAAAATCCGGATTCTGATAATGACCTGGTGCCGGATGGTGCAGAAGTTACGGCAGGGAATAATCCGAATGATGACGCAGATTTCCCATTGTGGATAACCTCGGTGCCCATCACCGAAGCGCTTGAGCTGCGGTTGTACCAGGACACGGTTATCGCTAATTACATAGGCGCTACATTCTCACTTGATATGGCGCCTGCAGGGATGATCATTAATCCATCCACAGGCGTGATTAGCTGGACGCCTGCACTCGGTCAAACAGGTGATTTTGGTATCAGTGTGCGTGTAAACATGAATGCTGATACTGCCATTCAGGGTTATGTCCTAAATGTATTAGATATGGGCGATGTAAATGCGGATGGCGCAGTTAATGTGGCTGACTATCTGCTTGTGCAACGCCATGTATTGGGGGTCTCAATGCTGGATTCTCAACAAGCTGAGCGAGCTGATTTGTATCCAGCCGGAGGTGATTCACAAGTCACGGTTTCAGATTTGATACTTCTAATGCGGAAAGTTATGGAGATGTGATCAGGTGAAAATTATATGAACAATAATTATTCAATATCCAGAGCAACATGTGTCTGGTTTTGTGTGTGTGTTTTGCTTGGCATGCAGATATTTTTATCTGATGTCTACGCTGCTTCAAATAAAGACGATGACTTTAATAAATTGATTTCAAGGGCTGATGTTATCGTTTTTGGGAAATGTACGTCTGTGACTAGCCAGTGGCGCAAAAAGAAAATATATAGTGCTGCAACTATCCAGATCGAGAACGTGATTAAAGGCGACCCTACGCCTGTAATTCAGGTCGAGTATATGGGGGGTACCGCGATGCATCCTAAGCTGAATTCACCAGTGACAATGAGCGTGTCTAATGCGGTCAGCTTTGAGATTGGCGATGAAGCAGTGCTCATGCTTAAAAAATTAACAAATAACAGCTTTCAGGTAATCGGTGCAGAACGAGGGAAAATAAATGTACTAACGGACGAGACCGGTGAAAAAATTATTCAGTCTGGTGCCAGAAAAATACTATCGAAACCTTCAGTAAATGGCGACTCTGCCGTGGTGTCTGGCAAGGCGATGAGCCTTGCTGAGTTCAAGGATTTTATCCAAACACGACAATTAAATGAAAAGGAGAGAGTTAAGCAATGATCGCCAAGAGTACACTATTCCTGATTTGTTTGCTTCATATCACAATGCCTGCCTCGGCGGCAGAGCCAGCAAACAGGATCACAGTCACGACACCTTCTTCAGCCAATTATAGTGCCCCTATGACTGTGTCATCAGATTCTAAAATGGTCCAGGAATTATTACGTAAGCATAAGCCTCAGAATCGTAACAAACTTCAATCTCAAGTATCCAGTCGGAGATCGGTTGCGGATACGGTTGGTAAAAATCGGCGTCAGCCAGATAAAAATAATAAGGCTAGCGAACCCAAAATAATTCATTTAGAAAACGCAGAGAACCAGCCTGCCGTAGTCAATACAACGAAAACCTTCATATTTAGAGACATTACTTCGCGTGGTGGCGATGCCGCAGGGCACCAGGCGGATATGGCTCAACGCGAGATTAATATTGAATCACTAAGGCAGGCTGCTGCAAGACGATAAATATGAAGGACTCTATGCATACACAAGGATGGGACTGGCGATTAGTCATCGCTGGCATGCTTTACAGCAATATTCTGATGGCGGGCGGAAATCTTCTGCAGCCAGACAATGCCGGCGGTCACTATGATGCGATCTGGCACGACCGGCAGCTTCCGATTAAATGGCATTTAAGTGAAGATGGGTTGCCGGGTTCTGGCATCACCATTGAGCAGCTTGAACTCATATTACAATCAGCCTTTGCTACATGGGAGTCTGTAACAACAAGTCGAGCAGCATTTAGTTACCAGGGCCTGACGCCAGAGCGAATTAGCGGACTCGATGGTAAAAGTCTCATCACGTTTACTGATCATGATTACGTGTTTCAGGAAAATGAGCTGGCGTTTACGATAACCTATACCTTCGCACAAGTCACTACGGTCGATGACAACAATAACGATCTGGATGATGATGGCGTTCCGGATTTGCCTAATGGCATATATCCTGCGGGTGCAATCTATGAAACCGATATTGTTTTCAATGCATCATATGCATATACAAATACTGGCGTTAATTCCAGTGTTGATATACAGGCGGTGGCCCTGCATGAAATAGGGCATATGATCGGGTTGTCACACTCAATAATTCCCGATGCAGTAATGCACCCGTTTTTAACTTCAGATATAGGCTCCGCGCGCACATTAAAGGCAGATGATGTCGCTTATGCGTCATACCTGTATCCCTCACCGGACTATTCCATAACTTACGGTTCTGTTGCTGGCAATGTCACCAATGGCTTTGGTGGACAGCGTATCCTCGGCGCGCATGTTTTTGCAGTCGATCCCGAGGCAGGCAAAAAGACTGTTGGGGCTTATTCGCTCGAATCAGGTAATTACATCATACCGGGGCTTGTGCCGGGTGATTATTACATCGGCGTCGAACCACTTGATGGAGATCCGTTAGAGGCCGATCCAAAGCGTATTAATGAGGTCATCAAGGACACGTTCGATACGCGTTTCGTTGCTGAGTTTTTCGATGCGAATGAATCTAATATTGAAACTGACCCTGATAATTCACAAATAGTAAATGTGGCTGCGCCTGGATCCGTTACTACAGGCATTAATATTGTGACCAATACGATTGATGTGCCAGGCGTTGGGGTTACATTGAGGCCCGGGATTAACCTGTTTTCATACCCTGTTGAAACATCTGTCGGTTTTACCGCATTCAATTTGTTAAAGGTAATAGGTGACGAAACAGAAATTAATAGTATTGATCGATATAACAACGATACCGGGCGCTACGAGCGCGTTTTGTGGTCGAATGGGGAGCCTGATGGAATCGATTTTGATATTCGTCGCGGTGAAGGCTACCTGGTCCACATGAATGTGCTCAAAGCGCTTTCATTTGAAGGCCAGCAAAACTGCCCCTTAATCAATACCAAAAAAGGGTTCAACCTCATTGGCGTGCCCTGTCCACCTGCAGGCTACTCGGCATTTGATTTGCTGGCAAGTATTGGCCCGGGTGTGCTCAATGTCCAGAGCTACAATCATGTGTCGAATACCTTTGACATTGCCAGCATTGATGCGAGTGGTACGCCTGCAGGCAATGATTTTGCCATTGCAAACGGCGTCGGTTATGTCGTCGAAACACGCGCAGACAAATCGGGTGTTTCATTACCCGGCTTTCAACAAATATTTCCGCCATTCTTAGCCGGTATATCACCGGGTCGTGCCGTCATCGGCACAGAAGTAATGATCATCGGCCAGGGGTTCTCGGATGACCTGGTGAAAAATGACGTAACGTTCAACGGGGTTAGAGCAGCAGTTAAGTATGCTTCGGGTAACCAGCTGGTTACCACTGTGCCTAGTGGCGCTACTTCAGGGCCAGTTATTGTCTCAGTGGCAGGTAAAACCAGTGAAGGCATCGATTTCGTAGTCGAGCCATCGCTCATTTATGAAGCTGATCTGCAGGGTAAGGACATTATTGATGGGCAAACAGTACAGGGCCAGCTAGATAGCAATTCAGAGCAGGACCGCTACAGCTTTATCGCCACCAAAGGCGCGCTGATATCAGCAACAGCTACGCCCTTGAGCGCAGGCGTTCCCGACCTATGGCTGTATCTCGAAGGCCCTTCAGGCGAAGTGCTGGCAAAAGACGAAAACAGCGCAGATGGTGTAAATGCAAAATTGAACCGCTTCGAAGCAGCCAGGACTGGGCGCTACACACTGGTAGTCACTGCCAGGCCAGGGTCGGGTAGCGGTCCCTATAAACTCGATCTTGATATAGAAAATACTCCACCAGTCGCGGAGATAGCCATACTGAGCGGTGATTTTCAGACAGGACTGATGGGAACGCAGCTTCCCACCCCCCTCGAAGTGTTGGTTACTGGACCGAACGGTGCGCCGATCGCCGGGGCTGGCGTAAGTATTATTACAGATGATGCTGACAATATTACCATCACCAATGGTTTTACGGCTGCAACAAAAAGCTATCTTACTAATGCCAGCGGCATAGTCACCATCAGCATGGCATTACCCAGTACGCCAGGTCAGTACAATATTGTTATTGATATTCCCGGTTATGAATCAAAAACAATCAAAGCGTCTAGCGTGGCCAGTCTGCCTGTAAAAGTAATTGTAGAAGGCGATGGTCAGGACTGTGGCGGAAACGGTTGCCCAGTTGATCAGCCGCTTCC
>CAWKAL010000136.1:0-12080 GCA_963847575.1 uncultured Gammaproteobacteria bacterium | reverse complement strand
ATGCTGCAGCAATCATCTGCTGCCATCTGCATTACTGTATTACGTGTGAAACACTGTGAACCGGATGATATAAAATTGGCAAGCACTATTGACTACATACATCGTGGCATCGGCCTGGCCTGATCGCTGCGTGACAATAGTGGAGTGGATAAATATCCTGCCGCTAATATCAGTAACTGAACATATTTCGACCATTGTTCTAGGCCCGATACATGGCACACAGCCACCTGCCACAGAAGATCCTGTTGAAATTCACTTACCTGGGAAACAGGCGCTCAAAGTTATTACGCTCTAGGTCAGCGGCGACTTCTTCAGGCAATTGCGACAGCCATGCTCTTGTCTGTTCGACGATCTCCGGTAATTCCGCCCAGCGCGAAGGTTTGTAGGTATCCGCCCCCAGCAGGAAGCGACTGCGGTAGTTCACCAGCAGTGTTCGCCATTGATCTGTGAGCATACCGTCTTCATTGGGCAGGCCATCGCGAAGTGACAAGTCGATAGAAAGGTCTGGATATTCATCCAGCAACTGCGTGAGTATTTCTAATGGCACATCAAATCCGCCGTGTGCCCAGATGACCGCTATACCTTTTGATTTTTTCAGCAGCATTTCAATACCGGCAAGATCAGTATGCGGATGCAATACCAGCTGGCGCTCTCTTGCCAGCGCTATCATATCTTCAATTTGCCGGGTATTCATATTTTCACCAAACACGTGAAACTCGCCAAACCCCCTGTATGGCACTCGTTGCAAATGCTGCAGCAGGTAACTTTTCAATTCCGGGTCCTTGTACCAGAGGTAGCGATGCCGCCAGCTTTTGTAGGGCCTCAACATGGGCACTACGATATCGGGATTTTCGCGGTAGAGTTTTTCTGCACCTTCAGTCGGCGTGGCAGATACAAGTGCGCGCTGTATGTTTTGCTGTGTTAACAGATGTATTGCACGTGCGGGTGGGAGCGCATTCCATATATCCTGATCGTAATGGATATGTGCATCAAATATAACAGGCACACCATCATCGGCAGTCGCGTTCAGGCCGCATGCTGCCAGCAGGAATAAAACCAGGTAATTTAGAAGAGTCAACATAATTGCAGGCCTCAGTATACGACGCCAGACCGGCATCCTGAATTCAGTATGTAGAATCATATCGCCTGGTGCTGGAATAATAAAGTTCAGGCCGGGTTTATGTATAAGCTTTATTACAGCTTTAATGAGCCGCCTGTTTCGTTACTCCACGAGACTGCATTCAGATACACGGTGCTAATGTCTTTCCTGGATAAATCAGCATACACCACTGCTTCCCATTGCTGGCGTTCATACGCCAGCACACAGCCAAGCGCCGCGCCCAGTTCACCACCTCCATTGAGTAGCGCCTGCTCAAGTTCATCACCCAGTGGCAATTCACCGATGACATCACTCATTGGCATGCTCAGTAATATATCCAGCGCTGAAAACAGTCCGAGGGTAAAGAACGCTTCGGTGTCTTCATTACCCGCCTGTTTTGCCAGCAGTTCGCACATGCGCGCCCGGGTCAATGCAGTGAGCAATATTTCATGCGGCTGATCATTAAAACCGGCCAGGGCAATCAGTGATGCAAAACGCCTGATGCTATTCAGGCCCAGGTACACTATGGCTTCGTTGATAGATTCTACTTTTCTTGGCAACGCAAACTGTGCTGCATTAATAAAACGTAATACCTTGTAACTCAGGGTGACATCCTGCGAGATAAGTTTTTCGATTTCTATATGGACTGGATCAGGCTGCATCAGTTTGGCCAGCAAATGCATGATCGATATTTTGTTAGTCGGCGTGCGCTTGCCCTTTACAACATCAGGCTTGCTCAGAAAATATCCCTGGTAATAATCGAAGCCCAGCTCTTTCAGGAACATAAACTGTTCCCTGGTCTCGACTTTTTCTGCCAGCAGGTGCGCCTTGTATGGTTGCAGTAATTCCACATGCGACTCGATTTCTGCTGGTTTGAGTGCCAGCACATCAAGTTTGATAATATCGGCAATTTCGACCAGCGGCTGCCATTGTGCATCATAGATAAAGTCATCCAGTGCTATCAGGTAGCCCTGGTTTGAAAGCTCCCTGACCGCTGCAACAAGCGCCTCATCAACACGGACATCTTCCAGCACTTCGAGCACGACACGGTCACTCGGCAGCACCTTGATCGAATCATCGAGCAACAGCTCCCGGGTGAAATTAATGAAGGCGCGATGACTGCCAACAATGCTATCGAGGCCGAATTCAGCGAAGGTATTGAGCATCACCTGCGAACTCGCCTGGTTGCCGTCTACAATGCCCGCGCTGGATTTGTCACCGTCACGAAATAGCAGCTCGTAGGCGTATACAGCCATGTTCTGATCAAATATTGGCTGCCTGCCGACAAACGCATCATACATTTTTACTGGCTCCCCTCGCCTTGCAGTCGCGTCTCAGCTCACCATAACAGGCAGTATTGAACGCAGCATATAGAACTCTCCGGGATAGTATCGGCACGCATGACGTAATCTTGAGTGGCATTCGACCAGAACAGGTCCCGATGAAACGTATAGTACTTAGACAAAACCAGTTCTGGATCAGGCTGTGATCAGGTCGATTGCCTGAGCTATAGCCTTAGAATCAGTGGTATTCACTGAAATCGTAGCATCTTGTTCATCATCACGCAGCGCCTGCCAGCTGGCGAGCTGATGTTCCAGCACGGCGAGGCCCGCATCAGAAACATCATTTTTGCGCGCACTGATTCGCTTGCGCAGTATCTCTGCTGGCGCTGTCACTTCCACTATATTGAATGCAATCCCGCATTCTCGCGCCAGCAGCTGGAAGGGCGCGCGCTGTTCATGTTTGAGAAACGCCGCATCAACAATCACATTGTAGCCAGCCGTTATGATTGCAGCAGCCAGTTCCACCAGTTTTGTGTACGTTTTGTCCGAGGCCTGCGCAGAATATATCCCGCTATCGATAGCATTCTCACCAGCGTGGTCCGCTGCAACATTGAACAGGCGCTTGCGTTCAACATCAGATCGAATACGCACAGCGCCAAGCGCATCTGCCAGCTGGCGTGACACCGTGCTTTTGCCCGAAGCAGAAACTCCGCGCATAATTAACATTCTCGGCGTCGGGCGCTGCGTGCTTTCCATTGCCAGCGCGAGGTAAGATTCAAATTCCCGGCGTGACGCCTGTTGTTCTGCTATGTCGATATTGTTTTGCTCAAGGCGCAATGCATCTACCTTGGCACGCACCAGTGCGCGGTAACAAAAATAAAACGGCAACACTGACAGGCCTTCATAGTCACCGCTTGATTCCAGGTAAGAATTCAAAAAACGGTTTGCCAGCAGATGTTGTTGCCTGTCATGCAAATCCATTACCAGGAACGCGATTTCACTGATTACATCAATCCAGCGTAATTGTGCATTAAATTCGATACAGTCAAAAGCAACCGGTCGACTATTGGATGGATTCTGCGCTCCATGCTCGAGCCATAGTAAGTTGCGCAAATGCATATCACCGTGGCACTCGCGTACAAAGCCGTCACGTTTGCGCTGTTTAAATACGTATTCAAGGCGGGTAAATTCTGACTTGCTCCAGTGCTGCAAGCTGTCGAGCGTGTCGGCATACGGCGCAGTATCAATATGCTGTCGAATCTGTAGAAAGTTTTCTTCGACCGGCTGATAAACCACATCGCTATTGCCGTACGGCATCGATTCCGTCGCCACTTCAACAGCCCGGTGAAAGTCTGCCACCATGTACGCAATAGCATCCATATGATTGACCGTAAGCCCGCCTGCTGCCAGCATATGATCGAGCTGTGCATGCTGCGCAAACTGCAGCATTTTTACCGCGTACTCGATGACATCGCCCTGCCCCGAAATAACCGGATTATCAAAACTACCCGTGATCTCAACCACATCCAGGTATAACTCGGGCGCAAGTCGGCGATTGAGCCGCAGCTCCTGCGCACAGCAATCACGCCGCTTATCAAGTGTAGAGAAATCGAGAAAACCAAAGTTGACCGGTTTTTTTATTTTGTAGGCAAACTCACCGGTGAGGACCACCCATGAAATATGGGTTTCAATGAGCTCAATATGAGATACCGGATGCCTGTAACACGACGCTTTGAGCAAATGTGCTATATCAAATTTCATTTCAACACGTCTGCTGTCACTAGCGCTTTAGCGCACCAAGTGACATGTCGCACTTGCGTATGCGAACATTTTATTATTAGCCACCACGGTTCATACCTGGCGGGGGATTCATATTCATATGCATTGGCGCTGTTCTCTGCTGCAGGTGATTATCTCGCCGCTGTACGGGATCCAGCCATACCCGGCCCTGTGGCGTATCCGATGGATTTATTGAGCGTTCAAGCTCAAGCTGGCCCGCCGGGTTTTTCTTCAGCTCGAGAATGGATTCTGCAGCCCGGGATTCAGCCTGGGATTCTACTGCATCACCGGCCTTCATTTGTACAGCGAGCACGTACCGGGTTCCGTCCAGCTCAAAAGCCGCCGCAGCATTGCTAACATGTGCCTGCACCAGCCAGCGGTTCGCCTGTCTCGCAAACGGCAGTGCGTTACCCGATCGCAGTAACTGCTGGCCGCTATCGGCCGGCATCACCCGCGTTGCACGAATAGTGTGTTTATCAATGCGCACACCAGACACCGCAACAGTTTCGCCGGGCTGCGGCAGCGATGCATCGGTGCCCGCGATCATGACTGTCTGACCAAGCACCTTAAAACTCGCTGCCTCTGCGTTGACAGTTTCGACTTTGCCAATGACTTCATGACGCAGGTTTATTTGCCGTGCATCGGTATGCTTGCTGGCATTGCCTGTCAGCACTTCTACAACATCACCTACCACCAGGTGTTGATGCGATGCTTTTATACCGTTTATGGTGAAGGGTGTTGCATCGTCGTATTCAATCTCGATGCCATTGACGAATATACTGCCGAAGCCGGTAATCTCACCGACAATGCCCGTTCCGCCGAGGCCATTCCCTGAGTCGGCAAGCATACCAGTACCGCCAAGCCCGATATCGCTATCTTCATCATTTCCTGCGCGCATATTTGACTGGCCAGGCATACAGGCAACCAGAGTTACAAACAACAAATATACAAATGCCCGGTAAAGCTGGTTCATTGCTCGGTCTCCTGCTTTTTATCTATTTGTGCCTGGTACCAGTAAACGCCCAGGCGCATGCGATAGTTTGCATCAGCCTTGTGCTTATCAGCGTCATACAGTTTTATTGCCTGCTGATTGAGCTGCTGCAGAAGCTCATCGCCTTTCTTACTGGCAAGCTTACGCAGCTTGTTTACTGATGCCTCGCTTAATGATGCGTAATATACGCTGCGCTCAAGCATGGGCTCATCATTTGTGAGAACGTTATTGACACAACTTGCGATGTGGTCATGTACATTATGACCAAGGTAGTAAGCCATCTCGTTAAACTCTTTATTGGTGACAAACGCAGACTGGTTGAGCACCACGCTCTCGTCTTTCATGCGCACAATATTTAAACGCAACCATTCGTCGAGAATAACTTTTGGGCGCACATCTTTATTCACGCTGCTAACCAGCTGATCAAAACTCGGTTGATTTTTATTTGCGGTTTTCTGCAACGCTACAGGTTTACCCTTGTCATCCTGGTACTTTGGCAAACTCAGCCAGCGCGCAACAATTTCACCGCTGAGTGAAGCTGTACTTGTAATTTGCTGGCGCTCATCATCGGCCTGCTGGCGAATTCGCCTGATGTCTTTACGGTGCACGCCAGTGAGTACGAAAATTCGACTGTCACTCGGCGGCTTACCATCTAGTGAAAAATGTTCATCCGCGACATCTACATACAATTCTTTCATCAGTTCACGAAATTGCCCAAAGCTCACGCCTTTCTCAATCAACAGGCGAACCAACGGCCTGCAAAGCATATTGACTGCTTTGACAAGCGCTAACTGTGTTTTGTTGTATCCGCTCATATCCGTTTTTGCCCTGAGTTTTAAAACCCGCCGATTGCCTGATCAGGATCAAGCTGTGGACGCCTGGCTGATTATAACCATCGTGGGAAATAGTACCACAAATTCATATTGCGTGGGAACTATTCCCACAATTGCACGGCAGGGCCTCGGCTTTCATCACCAGGACACTTATCAAAACTAAAGATTTTAATAATGAAATCAGACGCTACGCCCATGCTGGCAACCACGCGCTCGATGCCGGCCTGGTTGATAACAACCCGCCTGATGCCACATTGTTGACCTGGATCATTGACGTGGGATGATTTCCCACACATAATAATGGCATGTGGGAATAATTCCCACGATTACAAAACAATGAGGAAACCGCTATGAATACTTTCAAGAAAATTTCTGGTTTTGGCGCAGCCCTGGTACTCGCCAGTTCAATGGGGTCTGCCTTTGCCGCGGACGCTGATCTGACCAAAACACGCAGCCAGGATCGCGTGCGCGAAGAACTAAATCTGCAAACACCTGATACCGAGCAGGCCCAGGATCGCGTGCGCGAGCAGAAGATGGATCGACTCCATGAAGCCGATGGCGATGGCAAGCAGGCGAAAATAATCCAGCAGAAGAAAGCGCAGGTTCGCAATGAATACAAGTACAAGGGACGTTCAGAATCACGCCAGGGCGGCGTAGGATCAGGCGCCATGACTCGCCAGAGCCGGTAAGCAGGGCGGGGCATAAATGCGGCTAGACCCTGCACACGCAGCCGGACACCGTACCAAAGCTTCATCCAGATCAATGAAATCTATCTGGGGTATGGCAGGATACGGGGTTCGGCTGCATCCTTTATGACCACAACTATTTGAAGACTCTGCGCATGAACAACCGAATTATTCCTCGCCTGAGCTTGCCCTTGCTTGCACTGGTTTGGCAGGGTGCTGTTGCCGCTGGCCATACTGATCTAAGCGTAGGCTATGAGAAAACCAGCGGTGACTATGGCCAGGTGAACGATACCGATATCACCACCATTCCGTTTGTAGCGCAATACACCGAGGACAACTGGCGCTTCAGATTGACCATACCCTTTCTCAGTGTGACCGGAGACGGCAGCATCCTGCCGAGTAACAACGGGATGGTAAAAAGTATAGACAACACCCTGCCCGGCACAGGCGGTGGTGGCCTGCCCTTACCTGCCACCGGCAGCATTGAAACCAACTCCGGGTTCGGTGACATCATCACCAGCGTATCGCATGCCCTCCTGCCGAAACACAGTGACATGTTTTATGAATTAACAGCTTCGATCAGGTGGGGTACTGCGAGCACCCGGGACAAACTGGGCACCGGACAAAGTGATTTGTCGGTAAAACTTTACGGCATGTATGAAAGATATGACCTGCGGCCGTTCGCCTCCGTCGGTTACCTTTTTGTCGGCGATACCAAAGCTGTCGATTACAACGATGCATTGTTCGCGTCAGCGGGACTGGCATACAGGTTCAGCCCGATGACATCAGTCAGTATCGTTTATGAATACCAGCAAGCGACATCAGACGCGTTTGAAGATGGCCGCATGCTAAGCATAAATGCGAACCAGAAATTCAGCCGGGAATGGGCCGGCAATGTGTACGTTTTAAACGGGCTTTCAAACTCGGTTGCAGATTCAGGTGTGGGATTTACCGTCATTTACAGCTATTGAACCAGGCGAATCAATATAGTCTCCAGGCGTACATTATGTTGGCACGCTTAGAATCTCTGAATTCGCTGTCAAAAACATACCTGGCAGGCACTCGTCACTCGATTATGGAAAATCAATTTTCGATGTCACGGCCGTCTGTATCTCATCGTCCTCGATGGTTTCATACGCCCAGCTTTTGTTGCCTTCATTTCGAACAGCGAACAACAGCCGTTTACCGTCAGAACGTATATTGACCAGGCCATAAATAATACCCTGCATGACTCTAAGCTTGTCGACCGGTTGATTGTCAAGCGCACTGCTCGAATCCTTGTCTATCACAGCGCGCCACCTGGAAAGCGTGACATCACCCGAAACAACTTCCTCGGGTGCTGACTGCGGCTTTTTAAACGCCTGCGGCTGAGCAAAACGCTGGAGTTGTTCGACAGATTTCAGGTTCAGGCTACGGGCGATTTCAGTGCTGTAGACCAGCGGCGCCTTTAGCCGGCTGGCACCGTGCTTGCCATGCCTGATCACCCTGCCGACCAGGGCAAGCGCACCCAGTATCCATGCCCGGGGATGGTTGTAGGTGTTAGCATCCCCACTGGATATTACGCTCGCCAGCGGTTGCAGCCCCTGCAGAAATTCAAAACTTTGTTCATGGCTTCCATGGTGGCAGGCCTTGGCAACATCGACTTTCCACGCATCTGCAAACGCAGCACCGTAATGCGCCATGATCGCCTTCTGGCTCTTGTCATTCAGATCGCCGGCGAGCAGGAATGACCTGTCACCATAATCAAGACGCAAGGCAACCGAATGGCCATTCTTGTTGATCGCTTCGCTGCCAAGGTCAAACAGTGCAGGCTTGCCACCGACCGTGTCCTCAATCGGCCCCAGCACTTTTATACTGACTGCTGAGTCACCGCCAGGCTCAAAGCCCGGTAAATAGCCGAGTGCATGCGACACTCTCTGTATCGGCGTTGGCGCGCCCGCCCTGGTATTAATTTTAAGTACATCTTCGATAAAATCCGCATACTGGCCGCGTATTTCAAGCCCGTCGGTATGCGTACTGCTCAGACCCCCGACGGCGGACGCGCGATTGCCAAGCAGGCCGGTAAAATAATCACCCTGTTTTGGGCCCAGCTTGTCGGTACCGGTTTTTTGTGGACACAAGCCCGGATGATAAACGTTTTCAACGGTTAAGCCTGCGCAACTCAGCTGGTCCTCCTCGCTGCCCGGGCTGGCTTTGACCAGGTCGTGTAAACCGCCATAGTGATCGCGATCTGCATGACTGACAATCAATGCATCGATATGCATCAAGCTTGTGTCAGTGTCACGCTGATCAAAAAACCGATAATCTTTGAAAAACTTCCAGTCGATAAAATCTGCAGCACTTTTACCTGTTTGTTGCCTGGAACGTAAATCACCGCCATCGATTACCAGGTGGTGGCCTTCCGGTGTAACCACAAGCAGGCCATCACCCTGGCCGACATCGATGACATAGATTTCCAGTAAGGCTTCCCCGCCAAGTGCAGTCGTTGGGCACCCAGCCAGACACGCCGCGCGCAAATACCTTGCTGCGATCCGCCACTGTTTCCAGCACGCGCACACGATCACCCCACAGCAAATATACATCCAGCTTGCTGCCATCCTGGTGCTGCATTCTGACTGAGTCTTTACTAATACAGTCATCCCACCATGTATCCATTGCTGCGGCCATACCCTTGCTCCTTTGTTATCGTGACAAAAACAACAATCACCCAATCATAATTCAACTGTCAATAGCACAGCCAGTCATTTTGGAAGCGTCGTTATTGACGTGCTAATTCCGAGCTTTTTACTCGGTTATTTCGCCAGCTGACTTTAATAATTGTGTGCGCTAGTATGTGGCGAGCATGGCGCGCTCACACGATACGCATCATGTCTGACTAACACTCTTTAATTTATAATTCGTTCGACACACTGCCAGGTACAATGTTCAGACTTATCCAGTTGCAGCTGTTTGATTTCAAAACACAAGGAGTATGAAATGGCCCGTAAAAAAAGAACCCTCAACGCCACCCCGGATGTTCCTGATTTTCGCGATTACATATATGAACCCGCCCTGATTCAGCTGCGCCCTGCAATGGAGCCGCCGCAAGACCTGCACATACTGGATCAACACAGCGAAGGCGCATGTACCGGGCTTTTCGCTCGCTGCCTGCATTAATCATTTATATACAATGGCCAGCCAGGACATCATGGTGAGTGCGCGCATGCTGTATGAAATGGCCAAACGCAGTGATGAATGGCCCGGCGAAGATTACGACGGTTCCAGTTTGCGTGGCGCAATCCGGGGCTGGAAAAACATGGGCGTGTGTGAAGAAAAGCAATGGAAGTACAAAACAAAAGACACCAGCATCCTGACCATCAAGCGCGCCGAGAATGCACGTAATCATACTGTTGGCGCCTATTATCGACTCAATCCTGAAATTACGCATTTCCACGCCGCGCTGAACGAAGTTGGCGTGATCGCGGTATCTGCCAATGTGCACAAAGGCTGGGACAGGCCGCGCGACGGCACTATCAAATATTATAAAAAGCGCGACGGCGGCCATGCCTTCGCCATCGTCGGTTATAACGACAAAGGCTTCTGGGTACAAAACTCCTGGGGCACTGGCTGGGGCAAAGCGGGACTGGCTTTATGGCGCTATGAAGACTGGAATGAGAATTTAATGGACGCCTGGGTGTTTCGACTGGCCCTGCCCACGCCGCAATTGTTCGGCCTGCGCCCGGCCATCTCGGAAAAACTGCCCGAGTCTGGCAAAACCCGCACGCTCGCTACCGACCGAAGCACGATTGCCGGTCATTTTGTACATATCGATGACGGTCGCTACATGGAAAGCGGCCGTTACTGGAGCACCGCTGCTGATGTTGAACAAACTGCAAAACTGGTGGCCGAAAATGGCAAATACAAACACCTGTTGATATACGCACACGGCGGTTTGAATTCGCCTTCAGATTCAGCAAACAGAATTGCCGCGATGAAAGATGTTTTCAAGGCCAACAAAATCTACCCGTTTCATATCATGTACGACACCGGGGTAATGGAGGAACTCAAAGACCTGATCTGGCGCAAAGACCTGCAGGCAGAAGCACGCGTTGGCGGCTTCACCGACTGGACTGACCGCTTTATGGAAGGCCTGCTGCGCGGCCCGGTACACTGCTGTGGGATGAAATGAAACGCGATGCCAACGATGCATTTATGTCGAACGGTGCCGGCACCGATGCACTCAAGCGTTTTATCGGCCATTTCAAACGCACCGGCGCGAATATTAATCTCCATATAGCAGGCCACAGTACCGGCGCCATCGTGCTTGCGCATATGCTGGATGTATTAAAACGCAAACAGATCACGTTTTCGAGTTGCTCACTCATGGCGCCCGCCTGCGCGATTGAGCTATACCTGGATAATTACCTGCCGGTGTTACAACGCAAGCATGCTGCCAGAATCACCGAGATGACGATATATAATTTAAAAGACAAGCTCGAACTGGATGACAATGTCGCCGGCGTATACCGAAAATCGCTGCTCTACCTCGTATCCAATGCATTTGAGCGCGATAACGAAAAGCCGATCCTGGGCATGGAAAAATTCAAGGCGCAGATTGAATTTAGCCGGCAAGAACCCGGCAATGGTGTATTCAAACGGTTCCAGAGGCTCCGGCACACGCAGTTCCAGCCACGGCGGATTCGATAACGATGTGCACACCATGAACCACATATTGCAACGCATACTGAAAGCCAGACCCGAACGCGCATTTACCGAAAAAGACCTGGACTACTAGGTGGTACCTGGCGTTGACGTCTATAACAAAACAATTATCCACAGATGAACGCACTAAAATGCCGGGAGCATTTTGAACGCACGATAGTGCGACCCGAAGGGTGCAGCGCAGGAGAGCGCGAAGTAAATGAACGCGGATAAAAGCAAAAGCACATGATTGTTTTTAAGAAGTGCGCCGCAGGCGCACCAACAAACATCTGTGTTCATCTGCGTTCATCTGTGGACTATTTAGTTTTTTTACTCGACATAGTCCGCCAGTCTGACCACCTGGCGTTTTGAGCCCCAGGCGCCGTGTTCGGCTTCGAATACGCCTGCGCAGCGGGTGCCGCATTTTTTACAGCAGCCATTTGCGTCCAGCTGCCAGTCGCCCAGTACATACCAGTCGCGCTCGATCAGGCGCGTGCCGCAGTTGTGGCAATAGGTGCTGTCACCTTCGACATCATGCGCGTTGCCAATATAGGCATAGCGCACGCCGTTCTTCATCGCAATTTTCCTGGCGCGCTGCAATGTCGCCAGCGGCGTGCTGGCAATGTCGAGTCATTTTGTAATCCGGATGAAACGCGGTGAAATGCATCGGCACACCAGGGCCCAGTTTTTCGACGACCCATTGGGTCATTTCTTCCAGCTCCTGGTCAC
>CAWKAL010000135.1:0-19869 GCA_963847575.1 uncultured Gammaproteobacteria bacterium | reverse complement strand
CACGCCGGGCTTGAGCGCATAGGCGCCCAGTTCAAAACGCACCTGGTCGTTGCCCTTGCCGGTCGCGCCGTGCGAAATCGCATCGGCACCGGTGTCGTTGGCGATTTCGACCAGGCGTTTGGCGATCAGCGGGCGCGCGATCGAGGTACCGAGCAGGTACTCGCCTTCATAAATCGTATTGGCGCGAAACATGGGAAAGACGTAGTCGCGAACAAATTCTTCGCGCAAATCCTCGATATAGATTTCTTTCACGCCCATCGCCTGGGCCTTGGCGCGCGCCGGTTCGACTTCCTCGCCCTGGCCGATATCGGCAGTAAAGGTCACCACTTCGCAGCCGTAGACATCTTCCAGCCATTTCAGAATGACCGAGGTATCGAGACCACCCGAATAGGCGAGGACGGCTTTTTTGATGTTTGATTGACTGGCGGACATAGTTCTGCTCCTGAGTTGTATTCGAAAGACGCGCATTATATAGAAAAGCCGAATGAATAATTAATAATGAACAATGAATAATGCAAAACCACAGGCTAAATTGTTCCGTCTTTTACATTATTCATTATTCATTATTCACTATTCATTGCCCTATAGTGTTCGACTAGACTCCGTTAAACTTCTATAATCCGCTTTCGAATCACCCTGCGGGTGCGCCGAAAACTCCAGCCGGTGTAAGGGCTTACAAAAACAATACAATCAACTTTCGCCAATATTGCATTCAAAACGTATGATTTTGCTGTGATTTGCGTCGAACGTGCGAGATTCATATGAGCGATTTAAACGATATCGATCCCCAGGAAACCCAGGAATGGCTCGACGCCCTGGGTGCCGTCATCGAAAACGAAGGCCTCGAGCGCGCACATTTTCTGCTCGAACAACTGATCGATAACGCACGTCGCTCCGGCGCCAACCTGCCGTTCAGCAACATTACGGCCTATCTCAACACGATTCCGCCGCACCTCGAGGAACGCTCGCCGGGCGACTCCGCGATGGAACACAAGATTCGTTCGCTGATTCGCTGGAACGCGATGGCGATGGTGGTGCGCGCCAACAAGGAATCATCGGAACTCGGCGGCCATATCGCCAGTTTCGCGTCAGCGGCGACACTCTATGATGTCGGCTTCAACCATTTCTTCCATGCGCCGACCCACGAACACGGCGGTGACCTGGTGTTCATGCAGGGCCACTCAGCGCCCGGCATCTATGCCCGCGCCTACCTCGAAGGCCGACTGAGCGAAGACCAGCTCGACTAATTTCCGCCAGGAAGTCGATGGCAAGGGCCTGTCGTCCTATCCGCACCCGTGGCTGATGCCCGACTTCTGGCAGTTCCCCACGGTGTCGATGGGGCTTGGCCCGATCATGTCGATCTACCAGGCGCGATTCATGAAATACCTGCACGACCGCAGCATCGTCAAGACCGATAATCGCAAGGTCTGGGCATTCTGCGGTGACGGCGAAATGGACGAACCCGAATCACTCGGCGCGATTTCGCTGGCCGGGCGCGAAAAACTCGACAACCTTATTTTTGTCATCAACTGCAACCTGCAACGCCTCGACGGCCCGGTGCGCGGCAACGGCAAAATCATCCAGGAACTCGAATCCGTGTTCCGCGGTGCCGGCTGGAACGTGATCAAGGTGATCTGGGGCGGCTACTGGGAACCGCTGTTCGCCAAGGACAAGGACGGCCTGCTGCGCAAGCGCATGGAAGAAGTCGTCGACGGTGAATACCAGAACTACAAGGCCAAAGACGGCGCTTTCGTGCGTGAACATTTTTTCAATTCGCCCGAACTCAAGGCCATGGTCTCGCACATGTCGGATGATGACATCTGGCGCCTGAACCGCGGCGGCCACGATCCGCACAAGGTCTATGCCGCCTACGCCGCGGCGATGAAAACAACCGGCCAGCCCACCGTGATCCTGACCAAGACCGTCAAGGGCTATGGCATGGGCGAAGCCGGTGAAGGCCAGAACACCACGCACTCGCAGAAGAAAATGAATGTCGAGGCACTGAAAGCATTCACGCGACGTTTCGATATTCCGCTCAGCGAAGAACAGGTCGAAAAAGCCGAGTACTACCGCCCGGCCGATGACAGCGAAGAAATCAAGTACCTGCAGGAACGCCGCAAGGCGCTCGGCGGTTACCTGCCTTCGCGCACCAACCTTGCGGCACCGCTGGAAGTGCCGGCGCTGGATATTTTCAAAAGCATGCTGGAAGGCTCCGGTGAGCGCGAAATGTCCACCACCATGGCGTTCGTACGCATGCTGACCATGCTGGCGCGCGACAAGAAAATCGGCAAATACGTTGTGCCCATCGTGCCCGACGAAGCACGCACCTTCGGCATGGAAGGCATGTTCCGCCAGCTCGGTATTTATTCCTCCATCGGCCAGCTATACGAGCCACAGGACAAGGACCAGGTCATGTTCTACAAGGAAGACAAAACCGGGCAGATCCTCGAAGAAGGCATCAACGAAGCCGGCTCGATGTCATCCTGGATCGCAGCGGCCACGGCGTACAGCGCGCACGGCGTCAACATGATTCCGTTCTATATCTATTACTCCATGTTCGGCTTCCAGCGCATCGGTGACCTGGCCTGGGCCGCCGGCGACATGCAGGCGCGCGGTTTCCTCATCGGCGGCACCGCCGGTCGCACCACGCTGGCCGGTGAAGGCCTGCAACACCAGGACGGCCACGGCCTGTTACTGGCCTCGACCATACCCAACTGCGTTGCCTACGACCCCTGCTTTGCCTACGAAATGGCCGTGATTATTCATGACGGCATGCACCGCATGATGCAAATGCAGGAAAATGTTTATTACTACATCACCGCGATGAACGAAAACTACGTGCAGCCGGCAATGCCAAAAGGCGCCGAGAAAGGCATCGTAAAAGGTATGTATCTGTTCAAGGAAGCGAAAGCCAAAAAAGGCCAGAAAAAAGTCCAGCTGTTTGGCAGCGGCACCATTCTGCGCGAAGTCATCGACGCCGCCGAATTGCTGGAAAAAGATTTTAATGTTGTCGCTGATATCTGGAGCATTACCAGTTACAACGAACTCGCGCGTGAAGCCCGCGACTGCGAGCGCTGGAACATGCTGCATCCGGAAAAAACACCGCGCATCAGCTATATCGAAAAATGTCTGAAGGACCGCGACGGCCCGGTGATTTCCGCATCCGACTATGTGCGCAATGTCGCCGACCAGGTCCGTGGCTTCGTACCTAAAACCTACACGGTACTGGGCACCGATGGCTTCGGTCGTTCCGACACGCGCAAAAACCTGCGCCGGCATTTTGAAGTCAACAGCAATTACGTGGCACTGGCAGCGATTAAAACCCTGGCCGACGAAGGTGAGTTTGAAGCTTCAAACGTTAGCGATGCTATCAAGAAGTACGACATCAAGATCAACAAACCCAACCCGATAGTTTCCTAGGAACAGGCATATGGCAGATACTAAAGACATACTTGTTCCGGATATTGGTGATTTCGCCGGCGTCGAAGTCATCGAAATCATGGTTTCGGCCGGGGACAAAATCAACATCGAAGACCCGCTGATTTCGCTCGAGTCCGACAAGGCCGCGATGGAAATTCCTTCGCCCGCCGCCGGCGTGGTGAAAGCCATCAAGCTCAAGATCGGTGACAAGGTTTCCGAGGGCGACCTGATACTCAGCATCGAAGCCAGCGAGGCCAGCGAGGCCGAGGCCGCGCCGACAGCACCAGCACCGGCAGCAAAAACCGAGGCGGAAAAACCCGCCAGCAAACCGGCCGAAGCAAAACCCGCAGCTGCCGCCAAAGCTGAAACAGCAGCGCCTGCAGCGAGCAGCGCGTTAAGACCGCCGCCGATCGCGCCTTCACGAATTGATGAAGCCGGTTTCAAACTGGCACACGCAAGCCCGTCGGTACGTAAATTTGCGCGTGAACTCGGCGCCGACCTTGTGCGCATCGACGGCAGTGGTCCCAAGGGGCGCATCCTTAAAGAAGACGTCAAGACCTTCATCAAAAAAGTCATGTCATCGGGCGCGACTGGTGGCGGCCTGGGTGTTGCGCCCATGCCGGAAATCGACTTCAGCCAGTTCGGCACGGTCGAATACCAGCCGCTGACCAAGATCAACAAGCTCACCGGCCAGTTCCTGCATCGCAACTGGGTCACCATCCCGCACGTCACCCAGTTTGACGAAGCCGACATTACCGAGCTCGAGTCATTCCGCAAACAGCTCAATTCCGAACAGAAAGGCGACGGCGCACGCGTTACCATCCTCGCGTTTTTGATCAAGGCGCTGGTGTCTGCACTGAAAGAATTTCCGCGCTTTAATTCATCGCTCGATGCCACCGGTGAAACCCTGGTACTGAAAAAATACATTCATATCGGTGTCGCAGTCGATACACCCGCGGGCCTGGTGGTGCCGGTAATTCGCGATGTCGATCGCAAATCACTGATCGAAATTGCAGAAGAACTCACCGTGGTCAGCGGCAAGGCGCGCGATAAAAAACTTTCACCCGCCGACATGCAGGGCGGCTGCATCAGCATCTCCAGCCTCGGCGGCATTGGCGGCACAGCGTTCACACCGATCGTAAATGCGCCCGAAGTCGCCATCCTCGGGGTATCGCGCGCCTCGATGAAACCGGTATACAAAGACAATGCGTTTGTACCGCGACTGATCCTGCCCTTGTCACTATCCTATGACCACCGCGTGATCGACGGCGCAGATGCCGCACGTTTTACATCGTTCCTGAGCAAGGTGCTGTCGGATACCAGGCGCCTATTGCTTTAACACACAAATATTATTTGCCGCAAAATACGCAAAGAACGCGAAATAGTATTTATTGATAATTTATTTTTGCGACCTTTCGCGTTATTCGCGGCCAAAGAGCTTTAAATATGAGCAAAATCGTTAAAGTCGAAGTACCCGATATTGGTGATTTCTCCAGTGTCGACATCATTGAAGTGCTGGTCAAGGCGGGCGACAGCATCAATGCCGAAGACGCGCTGATTACGCTCGAATCTGACAAGGCGACGATTGAAATCCCCTCGCCTTCGGCCGGCGTGGTCAAGGACGTTATGGTGAAAGTGAACGACAAGGTATCCGAAGGTGATGTCATCCTCACCATGGAAATCGCCGATTCAACAACCGAAACCACGAGCGACAGCAAAGACGACGCTGAACCACCTGCGCCAGCCAAAGCTGCCAGCGAAAAACCAGCCGCGGCAAAACCCGCCAGCACCAGCGAAGGTGATATCCATGCAGAAGTCGTCGTCCTCGGTTCCGGCCCCGGCGGCTATACCGCCGCGTTCCGCGCGGCTGATCTCGGCAAGCAGGTGATACTGATCGAACGCTACGACAGTATCGGTGGCGTCTGCCTGAACGTGGGCTGCATACCTTCTAAAGCCCTGCTGCACACCGCGCAGATTATTACCGAGGCCGCCGACATGTCGGCACACGGCGTTACCTTTGGCAAACCCAAAATCGAACTCGACAAGCTCGCCGGCTTCAAGAACCAGGTGATCGGCCAGCTCACCGGCGGACTGGCGCAGCTTGCCAAACAACGCAAGGTGCAAATCATTACCGGCGTGGGCAAATTTACTTCACCGAAAAATATCGAAGTTACCGGCAAGGATGGCGTAACGAATATTTCATTCGACGACGCGATCATTGCAGCAGGTTCCTCGGTGACAAAAATCCCCGGCCTGCCGTACGATGACCCTCGCTTGATGGATTCCACCGGCGCGCTCGAACTCGCCGATGTACCCAAGCGCCTGCTGGTTATCGGCGGCGGTATCATCGGTCTTGAAATGGCCACGGTATACGATGCGCTGGGTTCTAAAGTGTCCATCGTCGAACTCTCACCCGACCTGATTCCCGGTTGTGACCGCGACCTGGTACGCCCGCTGGAAAAACGCGTTAAAAAACGTTATGAAAACATCTGGCTGAATGCAAAAGTCACCAAAATTGAAGCACAGAAATCCGGCCTCAAGGTTTCATTCGAAGGTAAAAAAGTCCCCGAAACTGATACCTTCGATCGCGTACTGCTCGCCGTAGGCCGCAGCCCGAACGGTCGCAGCATCAATGCCGAAGCCGCCGGCGTGACAGTTGATGAACGCGGGTTTATCCCGGTAGACAAGCAACAGAAAACCAATGTGCCGAATATTTATGCCATCGGTGACATCGTCGGCCAGCCGATGCTGGCACACAAGGCCACGCACGAAGGCAAAACCGCGGCCGAAGTTATCGCCGGTAAAAAATCATTCTTCGACGCCAAAACCATTCCTTCGGTGGCCTACACCGATCCCGAAATAGCGTGGATGGGCATGACCGAGGAACAGTGCAAGGCGGACAATGTAGAATACGTGAAAGGCGCTTTCCCGTGGGCGGCCAGCGGACGCTCACTGAGTATCGGCCGCAACGAAGGCCTGACCAAGATATTGTTTGCCAAAGACAGCAAAACCATTATCGGCGCCGGCATGGTCGGCCCCAATGCAGGCGAGTTGATTGCAGAAGCCGTGCTCGCGCTGGAAATGGGTGCCGACATGGAAGACATTGCGCTTACCGTGCACCCGCACCCGACGCTGTCGGAAACATTTAACTTTGCAGCCGAGGTCGCGGAAGGTACTATTACAGACCTGTATATCCCCAAACGCTGAGTACCTGTGGCCATGGAACAGAACTACGCGATCATGTTTGCCGACATAGCCGGCAGCACGAAGTTGTACGATTCTCTTGGCAACCTGGAAGCTGATCGCCAGATTCGCCATGGCATAGACACGCTCACAACACTCACGACCAAACATCACGGCACCCTGATTAAAACCATCGGCGATGAAATCATGGCAAGTTTCAATAGCGCCAATGATGCCATCGATGCCGCCATCGACATGCAAAGCACCATCAGTGGTGACGATTCCAATACATTATCGATTCGTGTCGGCGTGCAATTTGGCCCGGCGATTCCGCGCGCGGGCGATTTATTCGGTGACGCGGTTAATGTCGCCGCTCGCATGGCCGGTGTTGCCGAAGCTCGCCAGATTATCACCACCGAAGATTGTATCGCCCAGCTCAGCAATGACCGCAAAAGCATTGCGCGACTTTTCGACCAGGCGAAGGTCAAGGGCAAGGAACTCGAACTGAATATTTACCAGGTGGACTGGGAAGGCGAAGGCAAGGTCACCAAGTTCGCCACATCGAACGAAATTAAAAAGATCAGCTCCTCGACGCTGGCGATCGTGCTCAAGTACGGTGACAATGAAAAACTGTTTACCGACCAGGACATGACATCGGCGGCCTCCATCGGCCGCGATACTAGCTGCGATGTGTCAGTCGATGCAGGTTATGCATCGCGCTCACATGTTGATTTGAAATTCAGTCGCGGCAAATTCGTCCTCAGCGACCACAGCACCAACGGCACCTATGTGCGCTTCAAGGGCCGGGATGATGTGTTCATTCGGCGCGAGGAACTGCCGTTAATAGGTGAAGGCCATATCAGCCTGGGTGAAATAGTCGATGAAACCAGCCCGACGGTGATCAGCTTCAACATACTGCAGGCCGGCAAATAATCATTCTGCCGCTGTAGCGACTACAATTACAGCAACTACAATTGAACTGAGAGTATCCCTGGCGCCAGCTTCGGAGCGGTCAACAACAGTCCACCGGCAGGCATTTCGAACCAGGCGCTTAATATCTTGTAAATCAATGAGTAAGATTATCTGGTTGCTGATTTATCATCCCCCCTGGAGTAGACTAGGCTGGCGCACAGGCCATACGGCATATCACCCAGGCAAGGTACCGGATAAGGATCAAACCCCGCATGCTGGAACTACCCGGATATAAAATCGAAAAGCAGATCGGCAAAGGCGGCATGGCGCGCGTCTACCTTGCCGTGCACGAGGGCCTGCATCGCGAGGTGGCCATCAAGGTGATGTCAAAACACCTCGATGAAGACGCCGGTTTCAGCGAACGCTTCATGCGCGAAGCACGCATTGTCGCCAACCTCAATCACCAGAACATTGTCACCGTGTACGACGTCAACGTCTACGACGGCTACCACTACATCGCCATGGAATACCTGCCCGGCGGTATCACGCTCGATCACAAGATCAAACAGGGCATCTCACCGCGGGACGGGATTGAAACCATCAAGCAGGTCGCCGCCGCGCTGGGGTATGCCCACAGCAAAGGCATTGTGCATCGCGATGTGAAACCCGAAAACATCATGTACCGCGAAGACGGTTCCGCCGTGCTGACCGATTTTGGTATCGCACGCTCGACTTCCTCGGTCACAAAAATGACAGCCACCGGCACCGTCATCGGCACGCCGCATTACATGAGCCCGGAACAGGCACAGGGACAGGAGCTGGGTTCATTCGCCGACATCTACAGCCTGGGCGTGGTGCTATACGAAGTGCTCACCGGGAAAATACCCTACGACGCCGACTCATCGATTGCCATCGTGTTCAAACACATCACCGAGGCGGTGCCGACGCTTGAAAGCGAACTATCCATCTACCAGCCGGTGCTGGACCGGATGATGTCAAAAGACAAGGAAACTCGTTATCACAATTGCGATGAAATCATCGCCGACATCAACAGCCTGATGTCCGGTGGTGATGCCAGTAACGCCACCATGATTAATAACGCCACGGTGATTAACCAGGCGGTACAGACAGGCGCCAGGCAAAACAAAACCACGCTGATCGCTGGCCAGCAAGCGTCCAAGCCCAAAAACAGGTTTCTCATCCCCGCCATTGCCGCAGGCGTGCTCGTGGTCGCATCAGCAGCAGGCTACATTGTGTACGATCAAAACCAGAATGCCGAGCAGCAGCAAAGACTCGCACAAGCCAGGCAACAGCAGGAACAAAAACTGCTCGAAGAAAAACAGCAGCTCGCAGCTAAACTGGCCGCAGAAAAAGCAGACGCATTAAAAGCTGAAAAATTAAAAGCACAGCAACTGGCCGCACAGAACAAGGCAGCCGAGCAAAAACAGGATGAAGCCAGCCGCCTGGCGGAAAAGAAAAAAGCCGTGGAAGAAAAGGCTAAACAGCTGGCCGCACTGGAACGCAGCAAAGCGGAATCCGAGCGGCAGGCAAAACTCAAAGCCGAACGCGAACAGGCAGAGCGCGCGCAACAAAAGAAAATCACCGGGCTGTTTGCCAGGGCAGAATCGCAGTTGCTAAACACCCAGCTCAAGGCTGCTTATGAAAGTTTTCAGGAAGTGCTAAAGCTTGACCGCGGCAACACGAGAGCCAAAAGCGGAATCACCCGTGTCGCAGACCGTTACCTGGCACTGGCAAAATCCTCGGCGATTGCCAATGATTTCGACAAGGCCAATAACTACATGAGCTCGGTGATACAGATTGCGCCGACACACAGCAAACTCAGTTCAACCCAGCAGGAAATATTCGCGCTGAAAGACGCACACCTGGCAAAACAGGCAGCTGCGCAACGTGCAACGCAGGAAACGATCCCGGCAGCCTGCCGAACCCGAGAAAAAGCGCCGGACGTTTGGTGGCTTCTGAAAAATGGATTGCTTAAACAAAATAATGCGGCCCACTAAAGCGGGCCGCATTATTACTTCATCTATCACCCCGGCAGATTAAATCGAACTACGCTTACGCAACGCCAGCCACAATAGATACAGAATCACCAGGAGAATAAAAGTCAGCAGCAATGGCTTGTCTTTTAATAACTCGAACAACGAGCCGCTATGTTCTATTGATTCTACTCGCGTGTAGACCTCTCTGAAACCGTCTTTGGGGACCGACAGGGTGTAATAATCACCGCCGGCGTCCTTACCCTTACTGACACCACCGCCTTCGATATCGTACTTCCATTCGGTGACAGCCTCGCCGGTATGCGTTACCACGTATCCGAATGACGCAATCGGTTCTGCAATCGGGTACCTCGAATCTCTTCTTTCGACAAACAAGCCTGATTCCTTGTAGCCGTGTACCAGCCAGCGTGTTCGAGAGACCAACTCGTCTTCGTCCCGATCGGGATGTATGCTTCATATATCGCTTGTCAGAGCCTGCAACAAACGGCTTGAATGCTTCGCGTGTTTCACGCAGGACTATCCTGTGCTCACTACCATCGAGCGGCTGCCCCAGCCCTGCAGCACTGATTTTTGCCTTGCGCTGGAACACCGAGGCGGTCTCGTCAAAGTTCATATTACGCCGCGCGCTTTTAGTAACGATGTTGGCGCCGCTGAGCGATTCCAGCTCGACGAGTACGCATTGATGCTTGTAGCCGCCCATCGCTGGATCGTATTTTGGTTTATCGGCTGCACTGACGGTCCAGTCGAGATTGAATGTGGCGACCCCGGGATTGGCCGCGTCTGCCGCCTGCGGTATATTTTTCTCGCAACTGGGATTACGATCTGTCGATGCGCAACCGGGCGTCGGTGCAGTCGCCGGAATCTCTCGCCAGCTGGTACTGGTCTCATCGCCGACCGCCAGACCCCAGTCCGCGATTCGGAAACGCACCCGAATATCATTCGCCTGCTGCCAGGCGCCACTCTGCCAGGTCGAATTTTTCACATTCGCAAAAAAGCTATTAGCCGCAGTGAGATTAATACTGTTAGCAGGTGTGTTGGTAGTACCGAAATCCGTCGCGGTTAGATAAACCCCGTTACATTGTTTTGCCGGGTCGCGGGTCGCAATGCCCCATTCTGATGCCAGGTAGGGATAGGATGTCACGTCACCGGTAATTCTGTGACCATACTCCGGCCAGACAAATTCAGACGATGTCGAGCCATCATTACGCACGACCGTAAAATAGAATTTAAAATCATTGCTAAAATTCGGCCAGCTCGTGCCGCCCGCTGCCGTCGTCATCGGCAACTTGAGTTCAATATTCCATGCATTCGCCGCGGTAGATTTTGCATAGAGGAAATCCGTTGGCACCGTGGCACTCACCCAGCCGGTGCCATATTTCGAAACCATGATGCCATCATCGCCCGGCGTAACAATAATGCGTAAATCATCCGCCTGGTTATTGGGCTCGAATGTCGCAGCCGCCAGGTTGATGGTTGGCCGGAACGTGATGATGACCATATCATCAGTCGTAAGATTATTACTATCGTTCTTCACTTCAAACGACAGGTAAAAGAAATCAGCGTCTTTATCCTTGAGCCCCTGGAAAGCAACATGCGGCAGATCAGTGCCGTTACCAAAGGTCACGCGGTGCGCACCACTCCAGCCGACATCAGCTGAAACATCGCCATCTATAGTGGGTGGAATATCATTGCCTGGCACGCCGACATGATCGCGCCAGCATATTTGCGCACAGTTATCATCGTAACCATTCGCAGTACCCGATAATCTTGCATCAAGCGGGCATGCATCTGCAGCATTCAGCAAACCATCGCCATCCATGTCAGGATCGCAGGCATCACCTAATGCTGCATTACCACCGTTGTTTGCCTGGTCAGCATTGGGGATTAACTGGCAGTTATCAGCGCCATCCAGAATACTGTCGTTATCATCATCCGGATCACAAGCATTACCCTGCGCATCACCGTCAGCATTTTGCTGGCCGGGATTTACGATGAGTGGGCAATTATCAAATACTGTTGTGCTACCAGTGCAAGCGCTTAATGCGCCACCGGGATCAGCATAACCGTCACCATCGCTATCAGTGCAGTTATCAGAATTATCACCACCGGTGATACCACCGTCGATAGAATCACCTGATGTCGCATTATAGGCAGAACCTACCCAGTCACTATCGGTATCTAGATTCTCATTTGGATTATTCGGGAATACATCAACCGCATCATCGGCAGTATCACCGTCAGTATCCTGCAGTAAAGGATTAGTACTACGAACATTTACTTCCTCTCCGTCTCCGAGAGAGTCGCCATCGGTATCAAATATTGTTGGGTCGGATGAAGCCGGTGGTGGACTTGCTTCTAGATCATCACGCAAACCATCTCCATCAAAGTCACTGTCAGAGACACAGGCCGCACTGCCCGGCCGACCACTGCCGCCAGTGCCACCACAGTGTTCCGTCACGCAGGTGCCGGTGTCCGATGGGCCCGAATACACCCCTAAACATTGTTCGGCAGCATCGAGCACAAAATCACCATCGTGAAAAGCGTGTGCCGCACCGGATAACAGTATTACTGGAACCAGGAGCACCGCCATTAGCCACGATTTTTTTTCAGCTAGCATATCTGTAAAAAAATGGTTAATTACACTATATTTAAGCCGAACTTTATTTGATTTAGCCACGGACCATACTCCCTGCTTAGTGTTAGTATTCGCCAATACATAGCATTATCCACAAGACAACAATGACCTTTCAGCAACAGTGCTTAACACCTCAATAATCATTCAGCCATAGCTGATTTGGTTGGGCGTTATTATTACCTGTTACCAGGTCAAAATCACCGTCAGCATCCATATCAGCCGCCACGACAGATTCTGTATCATTCGATCCTATGGCATCTGCCGTTGCGGTGAATTTACCTTTACCATCATTAAGCCAAACCGTATTTGCTTGCCCACTAGTATTTGCTATTACTACGTCGAGATCTTTATCCCCATCAATATCAAGCAATTCCAAAGCGGCGGTCGAACCAATACCCAACACCTGATTAGAATCAGCCAACACGCCAGCATTGTTAATCCAGACTTTATTTGCCTGTGAAAAATTACCAGTCACGACATCCAGATCACCATCACCATCAACATCACCAAGCTTTACTGCTCGGGTGTTGCTCCCGCCAAATGTCATTAACCCTCCCATGCTGTAATCGCCAGCGCCATCATTAAAATAAACAACATTATTGCCATTATTCCCCGCAACAATATCAACACCATTAATTCCATCGAGATCACCGACTGCTATTGAACGTGTTTCTTCGGTTGTTCCCAATGACAGTCCAGAATCGCTAAACACGCCAGCATTATTCAACCAGACACGGTTAGCAGCAAATCGTATACCTTCGATTAAATCAAGGTCAGCATCACCATCAACATCAGTCAATGCCAGTGAAGCAGTCGCATTTGTACCTAGCATCTGCGCAGGCACATCTTCACTAAAACCACCGCTACCATCATTATGCCAGACCCGGTTAGGCTGGAAAAAATTACCAGTAACCAGATCAGGACTACCATTCCCATCAATGTCACCGATTACAACTGATTCTGTATCATTGCTACCGAGCGACTGATTGGAATCGCTCAACACGCCAAGTCCATTGTTGATATAAACACGGTTAGGCTCACCTAAATCGTTGCCTGTAATTAGATCCACATCACCATCTGCATCCACATCTTTTACTGCAACATCAGTTGTCAAACCAACTCCGAGAGCCTGCCCGGAATTCTGAAAACTTGGCTGCGAAGGATGCCGTAATGCATTTGTCCAGACAAGATCAGGTGTTCCAAATCCTGCTGTTACCAGATCCTCGTCCCCATCGCCATCAATATCAGCAATACCCATGCTCAGCGTTGCAATTGCTCCTAACGACTGCCTGGAATTGCTAAACACCCCTGACCCATCATTGAACCAGATCTGATTAGTTTGAGCCAATACACTGTTACCCATTATGAAATCGAGATCATTATCGCCATCTACATCCGACAGTATGACTGCATAGGTTAATTCACTGCCCAGCGCCTGACCACTATCGGTAAACACTCCTGTACCATCATTTATCCATACTCTATTACTTTGATTCGCGTTACCAGTGACCAAATCCATATCACTATCGCCATCTATATCACCGAGCATGATCGCCCTAGTAAAACTGTCACCCAGAGACTGACCAGAGTCAGTAAACGTACCTGAATTAATACCTGTATTAATGTATACCTTGTTAGCCTGCGCATTGTTATTGCCGGCAACGATATCCAGATCTCCGTCGCCATCAACATCCGCCAAAGCAATTGATTCTGTGTCGTCATTAGTGCCAAGTGCTTGGGTGGAATCAACAAATACACCAGAATTGATCATGTTGTTTATCCACACTTTGCTGGCAGTACCCTCTCTATTGCCAGTCACCAGATCAAGATCGCCATCACCATCGATATCGCCAAGTGCGACCGACTGAGTATTCGCGTCTATTGATTGACCGGTATCGGTGAAGACACCAGTTCCAGACCCATTATTTGTGTACACCAGATTACCACCAGTATTACCAACGACTGCATCCAGTACATCATCACCATTAAGATCACCGAGTGCGACAGAAGTGTTAGCGGAGCTACCCATTAACGGGTTTGTCGCAATACTGCCGAAGAAACCTGTTCCATCATTGGAAAATACTGCCTGTGATGTCCCGACATTAATTGCCAGCATATCCAGAGTACCATCTTCATTAATATCACCCATAGCTATAGCTAACGTAGCTGCATTCCCTATTACCTGACCAGCGCCAAACACAGGCACGATATCAATACCATCACCTAATGGCTCTGCTGTGCGACCTGTGTCTTTGGCAAAAATAACTTCGCCCGCAAGATTTTCCAGTATATCCAGGCCTGATGGTGCTGTTCTGCCTCTCTTGCCCGCATCGAACCGACCACCCATATGCAGATGGAATACAGGACCGACCAATGCATTGATCTTGATCACTACTTCAGTCGATGTTGCACCAACATCCAATGTTGAAAATGGGCCAATCTCATCTCCAACAACGGGCGTAACAAATACATCGGCAGCGACTGACGCTAACAGCTCAATTTCTTTATCAAATGGTATGGTAATCGTGTCGCCATCACCCACACCATCATTACCGGAATCAAAATACAGCGCCGCCCCCAGCACCTGCGGCACATTATTCACAACAAAATTCTCGGTTGAATCTGCAGGCGCGGTGACATTGCCAACGACATCGGTGCCGGTGATGCGGATACGGCAACGGCGGCAATCCAGTACGCTATTGGTGTCCCATGCATAGCGTGCCGTTATCGGCTGCGTTGATTGCGATGACGGTATCAAAGTTTTCCCCGGCGTCACTGGATAATTCAATATCCACCGTGCTGCGATTTGGTTCGTTGTTGTCCCAGGTGATATTGAAGTACCCACCACGTCTAAACCGCCGTTGCCGTCATGCAGGCTGGTGAGCGTAATCGTGCCCGCGGCGCGATCTTCGTTGCCACCGACATCGGTACTGCACGACTGCATGAGTGCGGATACCATGAATAGCGTAATGCCTGTTAATACGATTTTTATGTTGAGATGTTTCATCGTAATGCTCCTTATTCAAAGAAATGTGTCAGCCCGATATAAAACGGTGCTGAAGTTTTCTTCGTAACTCAGGTCCAGGCCACCGAAGACGACGTCGTCTTCAAAGTCAAACTGGTTAATCTTGAGATCGATGTTATAGATGGTGTCGGCCGAGACCTGCCCTGACCAGCCGAGCGCAAGACTCACACCAACTGCACTGCCCTTGATCGTGGACGGTGGCGGTGTGCCGACGACAAAGGCGCTGGTGTCGACGAAGGGTTCGGACAATGAAACTTCGCCATCCAGCGTGGCGACGGCGATGCTACCGCTGAGATTGCCCCAGCCATCGAAGAAGTAGCTTTTGCTGGCACCAATGTAATAACCGTCACTGGTGGTACCGAAGGCGCTATTGTTGGCGGTGTAGTTGGCATTGGTATCGCCGGAACGAAAGCCGCCGAACACGGTGAACTGGTCGAGGCTGACACCGACGGTGATGTTGATATCTTCGCGTGAATAAAAGATCAGCCCGTTGGGGTCGGTCTCGATATCGTCCTTAATAGAGAATTCGTTATTGATGGTAACGAAGTAGCGATCGAGGGTGCCGGTGAGCGACAGGTCGAGGGTGATGAAATCAGGATTGAAACTTCGGTCGCGGATAATGAGTTCGGAAGACTTGTTCCCCACCGCCGCCCTGGCGATAAAGTCGATCGCATATTGCAGCTTTGACAGAGACAAGCACCGGGGCGGCCATCATTCCCATAAGAATTTTATAAACGTCACAACGTCCTCCTCCGTGCCTGTCGCTTTGTGCTGCAATTGTTCGGCACATTGCAGAGCACCTTACCTTACGCCAATAAATTAGTCAGTCCGACTAGCTATTCAGTCTTTAACATGGGCGAACTAACAGAATACATGAGCAAATTCATTGGTCAATACCCTTTTGCCCGGCTGCTATATACGGAATATAAGTATTCACTGCTATTTGCAAATCTCTCCATAATTTCGGTGTACGCACCATCCCAGCCGCTGGTTTTACATCACCACCAGTACCAGATTTATCAATACGGCTGCAATAACAGCAAATTCAACCAGGACCGCGCCGATGCCGCTCTCTTCTTGCGGTTCGTGATGCGTGCTGTAATCTTTAATGTTGGTGTAGTACATGACTGCTCTCCGCTTTTGTTTTACATTTATGCTGAATGCAATCATACAAAGCCAGGACGAGGCTTACCGAGAACGGGTTATCGTGGATTCTGTGACATATTCACGCTATATCTGAGCGAGGACAGCGACAGCTAGCCGGAGATTAATTTCACACATTCCGGAAGATTGCTTCCACTTGTACTTACAAAAGACTTTTTGTATTACCAGGCTTTGGGCAGTGGCTTTAGAATCGCAATCTGCCTTTTCTCGGTTGATATATAACCACCAACGCGCAAATCTTTGAGAATGCGACTGACCATTTCGCGGGACGAGCCCACGCGGTCAGCGATATCCTGCTGCGTTAACCGGCTCGACACACCAGACTCAAGATGCTGTTCCAGCACCCGGGCGATCCGCTGGTATACATCTAACAATGCCAGGCAACTGACTTCCTCTGTTAATGCATTTACTTTCTTTGCCAGCATTCTGATTATATTCCTGCAAAATACAGGCGATTCAGTGAGGTAGCTGTAAATATCGTCCTGTTGCAGCACCAGAACTTCACAATCCTGCAAAGCCACGATATTTGCAGAACGACGCTCACCAGAAAACATCGCCAGTTCGCCAAATGTTTCGCCCTGGGTAATTGTATTGACGATAATGCGTTTATTATCTTCTTCTAAATACGCATTGACCTGCCCACTTATCAATACAAACAGATAATTTGTTTCATCACCCTTACCCAGGATAATGCTGCCTTTTTTATAGGCGCGTCGCTCACCAGATTTTTCCAGTGTCTCAAGCTGACTACTATTCAGTCCTGTTAACAGGCTAACGTTTTCCAGCATTTTTTCATTCTCATTACTTTAAATTTCAGGACAATTCGTTTATTGCATAAAAATACATCAACACCCGCTCACCGACAACTGTTCCTCCCCTCTCACGCTGTCGTTGGGTGGCATATACATCTTTTCGTGTAGACCGACAGAATTAGCATATTAACTAGTCGCAACCATCATCTTCAACATAATCTTCGCCATCATCCACTTTATGATAGATTCGAACAAACATCATGTTGTCGATTCGGTCAAATTCTTCATCCAGCGCCCTGTTGACGGTTTCACTGTCCAGCCCGTCATATATCACGACACGACCCTTCGCTTCTGCCATCAATGTGTATTTATCAGGCTCGAACAATGTCTTGAGCTGGTAATCTCCTTCTGCATGAACCTGCGAAGCCGAAAACACCAGCAGAAAGTAAATAGTTATTGCTCTGGCAACAGCCTTATTTACTCGCGTGATTCCAATGACCGTTTTAATCGAGCCAGCCAGGCGGTTATTGTGATTTTTGTTAATTGTGTAGTTCATGATTGTTCTCCCCTGATGTTGATGAGTACAATCATATGAAAAGCACTGACGTGCTACCGAGGTGTAACTCTCAGTTGTTTTGTGACTTATTCACATAGCAAATATTGGCGTGTATTTACAATTGACGGGCTATCGGACAGCTGTTGCACAAATATGACAGCGGTCACGCAGCAGCAGAATACCTGCCATGTAAATTGAAGAGCATATATATTAGTGACAAGCTACTGGATAGCGGATCGCTATAGTTTTGTTACTTACAGGTATTAAGCGTTTACGCTTAGCAGGATAACCGTGATGTTGTCGCGTGCAGTGTTTTCAAGCACCGCGTTTAGCAGTGCATCCACCGCCCCCTGGTCTGACTCGGCGGCCTTGATGATGTCACTAATCACGCGGTCGTCCAGTTCGTCACTCAGGCCATCGCTGCAGAGCAGAATTTTTTGACCGGGCATGAGTTCGCCCTGTTGTACATCCACCATCAGCCTGTCGAGAAACTCGCTGCCGAGGCTCTGGGTAATAATGTTTTTCTGCGGATGCCAGCGTGCTTCTTCCGGCAGGATTTTGCCGAGATCGACCAGCATTTGCACATACGAGTGGTCTTTGCTGATCTGGGTTAAACCGTTGCTCCAGAGATAGGCGCGGCTGTCGCCCACCCAGGCGAGTTGATACGAATTTTCCAGCATGCGCAGCGCGACAATGGTTGTGCCCATGCCGTACTTGCCCTTGCCGTTTTTGACTGCATCGAGAATTGCGCGGTGTGCGTTTTGTATGGCTTCATCCAGCGCCACTCCGCTGGCAACACCCGTGCTGACGATTTCGGCCGCGAGCGCGCTGGCAATTTCACCCCCGGCGTGGCCGCCCATGCCGTCAGCGATTAACCACAGTTTCAGGCCGTCATCCGCAACATAACTGTCTTCGTTATGGTCACGCACATTGCCCACATGGGTAGCTGTGGCGAAGCTCAGGGTCGTCATGCCGGATATTTGCTCTTGATACATTATTTTAATGTAGCAGATTGCTGGCGTGTCGCTAGCGCAGGCCGCAGTAAATCGGCAATGTGCGCCGGTTCACAGTTTTCCCCAAACGTGCGGGCGGGCGCTGAAACTGTTAGATGCGTCGCATTAACCTGGCACAACCGCGCCTATGATTACTGCAAATGCACTAAAAGAGGAACGATCATGTACTACAATAATATATCTGATTTCGAGGCACTGATGAGCACTCCCGACAATACCGCAGACAACAGCCCGGCCAGTGATGCGCTTGCGATTATTGCCAGCCTGGCGCTCGCGCTGATTACAATCTCGATTGTGTTTAACTGATCAGGCTTACCACTCGCGCAGCGGGCGTTCGAAACGCTGCGGACGCTGGAAATGCTGGGGTCGCTGCATGCGCTGCGATACTGGCGGCCGCTTGCGAACCCACACGGTGTGGCTGCCATCAGGACTGATCACCGCGACCTGGTCGTCATCTTTTTCCACCGCGCCCTTATGCACCCATTTTTTCGTGCCTTCGAGCATCAGGTATAAATGACCATCGCGCACCGCCCAGCGGCCGCGCTCTGAACCACCCCGGCCACCCCCGGCCACCCGGCCGCTCTCATCGCGCTTGAAATAACCACCACCGCCAAACGAGACATAACCGCCGTCCGGCCTTAATACCATGCTGCTGCTCGAGCGGATCGTCATATTGCCGCGCGATACCGTATTATTCGATTTCCAGTGCCCGACCATTTCGGGGTCAAGATAACGCTGCTGCTGGCCCGACTGTGGCGCCTGCCAGCCGCGCGCAGGGCCATAATCAGCCGCCGCCTGCAGTGATGATACCGACAGTAATACTAGCGCAAACATGGGTTTCAGGATTTTCATGGCTTACCTCTGCTGTGGAGTACTGTCTTCCGCAACAAACTACAGAGTAGGGCCCCCCCAATGCTGAGGTGCCGGGGACACCCCCAACGACACAGAGCAACGTTCCCCCAAATGTCCTATTTCAAAAAATTAAAAATGTTAAGGTTATTAGGGTTAATGTTTGATCGTCGCGATTCTGGATGTCCGATGTCGGCAACTCGATCGTGCTTGAGAAACATTAGTTGCCACGTCACTATAGCGCAAACAGTACGTTGCGCGCCGGGCGCTACTAATGTTTGATAAGCCCCAACTAATGTTTATTTAAGCCCAAGAAGCCATTCGCGCGCGCGCGCGCGCCTTCGG
>CAWKAL010000134.1:0-3050 GCA_963847575.1 uncultured Gammaproteobacteria bacterium | reverse complement strand
CGCTGCCGCTACTGCGACCGCCCCTGCCACCGCGCATACGAATAAAGCACGACAGGTGATTGTTGTCGAGCATGAGCCACATGCTGGACAGGCGCTCTGTCAGCAACTTGAACTGCATGGTTTCGATGCCCGCCTGTTCACAACACTAAGCGAAGTCATGCAGATGCCACCACAGCCACTACCGGATGCAATGCTCATCGATATCTCGTTGCCTGACACGCATCAGTCGCATAGCTGTTTCACGGATGATTTCCTGCAGTCACCTGTTGCATCGGTTCCGCGTATCATCATATCGTCGCGCACCGACTGGGAAACCCGCCTCAGCGCAGTGCGATGCGATGCCGCCGCGTTTCTCGAAAAGCCGGTCGATGAATCCATACTGCTTGTACAGCTTGACCGCATCACGCACCATGTTGCGCAGGCGCCCGGCCGGATCCTGGTGGTGGATGATTCGTACGAACTTGCGCAGCACTACGCACTGGTACTGCGCACCGCACACCTGCAGACAGAGGTGTTGACCGAACCCTCGGCAATACTCGACACAATGCACAGCTTTAAGCCGGACCTGGTGCTGCTCGATTATTATTTTCCCGGCATATCGGGCCTCGAGATCGCCCGGGTACTACGCCAGCATGCGACGTATTTCAGCACGCCCGTCATTTTTCTTTCGACCGAAATAGACCGTGACATCCAGATACAAACCCTGCAACAGGGTGATGACTTCCTGGAAAAACCGGTACTCGATGATCACCTGGTCAGCGCAGTGACTGCCAGAATTGAGCGCATGCGCGCATTAAGTTAATCCGCTATTGCTCGCAACTTAGATAATTTCTCGCCATACGCATACCACAATGCTATGTACGCACTGGAGCCCGAATATTAATACGACTAGAAAACAAGCTTTGCCACAGAGATCACAGAGATTAAAAACAGTAAAAGGATTGCCGCAAAGTACGCAAAGAACGCAAAGAACGCAAAGAACGCGATTAAATCATCAAGACTTTATTTGCGCCCTTCGCGTACTTTGCGGCAATTAGTTAATTTCTTTTACCTCTGTGATCTCTGTGCCCTCTGTGGCAAAAGCTTTTAATCAGTAATACCAGTGCACCGCTGCGCGCCAGTCGGATATTTCATAATTTTCGTAGACCGTTTTTTCGTACTGCACGCGCACTGCGCTTTGTGGCGTGAGATTAAACTGTACACCCGCCGCCAGCCGGTCGCGTTCGAAATCAAAACCGGCGAATGCATTATTGTGCTCGGCGCTCAGCAGAAACTGTCCGCCTGGAAACGCGCCACTTAACCCCAGCTGTAAACCGGCCAGTGTGCTGTAGCCTTTGGCGTAGTTATCCGAAGCCTCTGCGTCCAGCGTCAGCATACCAAACCAGGTCGCACCCAGTGCGCGCCGACTGATGCCAGCACCAGTGCGCGTACTGAATATAAGGTCTGATGTTTGCGCATCAATAAATTGCCGGTGCAACTTGATATCAAGCTGCCAGCTCAATGGCCGGTACCACGATTGCCAGGGGCTCAGCGACATCACGTTGTAAAAACGCAGGCTTTGCAGTTTTAGCGCGTCAGATTTCGGCAACCAGCGCAAACGCGTATCGAGCACGTTGATTTCTGCACCCGCGACATACCCGCGCGGCGAATCGAGCAACTCGTGAAATGCAGATTTGATTTCCAGTTCGTAGTACGGATTCGACTCGAGCCTGCCGGCAGTGATTGAGAAGCGTGCTGATTGATGCCCTTGTTCTGGCGCAATCGCCTCGGGCGTCTGTTCACTATTCACGCCAATCATCTGACTGCGCCGCGCGAGGATAGACTGCGCCAGCGGCGTCGCCTGCTGATCACGAAATTGCATCACCCGGTGCGCGGTATCGAGCAGTGCCGCACGGCTGGCAGCATCGTTGCTCACCGCCAGCGCCTGGTCAATCGTGAGTTCAGCATCGGCGAGTGCAACCACCGCCTGATCAAACGCGTCTGTCTGACTGGCGAAACCCTGCTCGATCTGGCTGACCAGCGAAGGCCGGTACACCTTGTCTTCGATCATCCCCGCGTTCTCCAGCGCACGCACAGTATCTACCGGAATAGCGTAAAGCGAAAAAGTCTCAAAGCTGCTCAGCTGCGCCTCTGGCCTGACCACATCCAGCAGTGCCAGCAGGCGGTAGGAGCAGTTCTCGCGGAAAAAGAAATAATCAAAATCAATCCCAATGACTTCCCACACGTGGCGCTGCAGCTGGACAATTTCTTCGGGGTTCAGGTCCAGCCGGTATTCCCAGATATCACGGTTCTCGATATGGCTGTAGGTCTGCACCGTGCGGTAATATCGCCGCGTCATGAATACGCCGCGATAACCGCCGAACAATCCGTTGTATACATAACGCATGACACCGTCTTTCATTTCCGCCTCGGCGGCATAATTCAGCGTATGCGACAGCAGGTCACTCTGCGGATGATTGAAACGCAAAAACGTGTGACCAAAGGCCGAGCCCGGATTATTGAGATACATCGCGGGGAATACCAGTGAAAGGCTGCTGGCTTCGATATTGCCCAGCCATAGAGCCAGTTTCGGACAGGGCACATCTGCGCCGCTAATGTCGAGCTGCTGTTTCAGCCAGTGCCAGCGCGCCGGAAAGCGGCACTGCGCATGGCCGATAGCCGAAGGCAATAACATCGCAGCCAGGTCTGCGAGCAGCTCCGCCTGTGGATCAGTCTTGCCCTGCTTCGCCAGGAAAAAATCATCATCATCCGCCTGGCTCAGCACGCGCGGCAGCAGCGACTCACGCTTGTAATGCAATAACGCCAGCCAGGCGGGGTGCTCAGCCAGCTGTAACTCTGTGGCATGCTGGCCGAGCTGTTCAGGATTTGATGCATCCAGGCCGAGGCACACAGAGGGCACACCCGTGAGCAGGACTCCCAGCAGACAATAGCCTGGTAACAATATGCGTCGAATCATCGTGGCGGCAACGGGGAATTCCGGTAAAATGCCAGCAGTTTAGCCACATAAGAAGCCAGATTCCATGTACCTTTCGCGTTTTCAGCTCACCACC
>CAWKAL010000133.1:0-12955 GCA_963847575.1 uncultured Gammaproteobacteria bacterium | reverse complement strand
CACCAATTGCTCGAAAGACGAGGGATTGAGTCGCACGATGTCACGACGCAGCTGGGGCCAGCGCGCCTCCTGCCCGGGATAAAGCCGGCGCACGATATTGTGCAGGGTCTGGCCGGGTTGTACGTAGAGAAAACGAATATCGGCCTTGATATCAGAGCCGTCGTTGGTGGAATCCGCGAAAGCCGGACTCACAAACATATAAAGACTCGCCGAGCACAGCAACAGACGATAGAGTACACGCGCGATTCGACTCGTACAAGTTTGCATCATGACTGGAAATACCCGAGGATTGCAGCTTTTATTTTCAAGACAAGTATAGTCGCCCAGACCAGCAGCGCCCGGCATTTTGCCCAAAACTAGTGTGTTTATAATTCAAATAAATAGAACCAAACCCTGAAAACAACTTCTGGAACATTATGGAACAACTACTTACGCTGGATAACCTGGTCAGTCTCGGCCTGCTGATATTACTGCAGGCCGTACTAGGGTTTGACAACCTGCTCTATATCTCACTCGAATCCAAACGCGCGCCGGCTGACAAACAGGTGATGGTACGCCACATTGGTATTGGCATTGCGATTGCACTGCGCATTGTACTGCTGTTTTTACTGGTCGAACTGATCCAGTATTTTCAGGATCCGATTTTCAGCCTCAACCTGGGGCACATACTTGCAAGTACGTTCAACCTGCATAGCCTGATCGTGCTTGCTGGCGGCATTATGATCATCTATACCGCGACCAAAGAAATTTTTCACATGATCAGTCTCGACGAGCTCGAACCGCAAACGCGCACGCGTCAGCCGGTGGCAAAAATTATTTTCTGGATAGTTGCGATGAACCTGGTATTTTCGTTCGATTCGATCCTCAGCGCGATGGCACTCAGCGATGTATTCGCCGTTATGGCCACGGCCATTGTCATCAGCGGCATCATGATGATCTGGCTATCAGACCATGTTGCGGTTTTTTTGCAGAAAAATCGCATGTACGAAGTGCTCGGCCTGTTCATCCTGTTTGTGGTGGGCATCATGTTACTGTCCGAAGGCGGACATCTGGCCCAGATGGAGTTGTTTGGCGAACACATCACGCCGATGAGCAAGGCCACATTCTATTTTGTAATTACAGTGCTGGTGTTGACCGATGTAGTACAGACACGTTACAAACGTAAAATCATGGCGATCAAGCAGGCGCAGGCGGAAGCACAGACAGCACCTTAGGTCTGGATCAACATGCGTTCACCAGCACACTTTATCTATCAGGCCAGCCTTGCACTGTTCTGCAGCATGCTGCTTGTGTGCAGCAATAGTGCTGCTGACGTAGATGACTGCAAGTTGATTGTTGATGACCTGGAGCGCCTGGACTGTTATGACGGAATCATTCAGCGCGAAGCAACCAGTGATGAGGCCTTGCTGCTGCGCAACAAGTTAGCAGAAGCCGCCCAGGGAAATCCGTTTGCGCTTGCGCCCTACCGACCGAATTACCTGATCCCGTTGTCATATAACGACAAGCCGAATAGAGATCCGTTCGAGCAGTTTATCGAACCTGGCGGCACCATGGACAACATAGAAGTCAAGTTCCAGTTCAGCTTTCAGTTAGATATTTCACGCGACATCTACCACTCGGGAATAGATCTGTATTTTGCCTACACCCAGCTCGCTTTCTGGCAGGCCTATAATTCAAGTGTTTCAAAACCATTCAGAGAAACCAACTACGAGCCTGAGCTGGGCATCAAGATTAACCCTGATTACGAGCTGTTCGGCTTACGTAATTTCGAGGCGCGGCTGGGAATTGTGCATCAATCGAACGGGCGCAATGACCCGATATCGCGCAGCTGGAACCGGTTGGTTGGCACCCTGATGTTCGGCCGCGGCAATTATGTCGCGGTGCTGCGCCCGTGGCTCCGCATCCCTGAATCTGACGAGGATGACAACAATCCCGATATAGAAGATTACCTGGGGAATTTTGAGATATACAACATCTACAAGAATGGCGAGTCAACCTACGCGGTGATGCTGAGGAACAACCTGCAAACCACCGACAACCGCGGCGCGATACAAATTGATATGAGCATTGCGCTGGATAAACGCTTCAAACTATATTTGCAATATTTTAACGGCTATGGCGAAAGCCTGATTGACTACAACCACATCAGCAATCGATTTGGCATTGGCATCATGCTAACTGACTGGTTGTGATTCGCGTCGACCATACCTGTCGTTTTATTTTCTAACCCGGCCTGCCATCAAACCTCGGCCGGATCAATATGCCTGCATAATGTAATACAAATATCGCAAATGCCGCACTCCATAGCACCCCGGCGAGTGCGACACAATCGTTATACATGTGCGGCAGCATGATGGGTAACAGCACACGCGCTACTGCTGCAAGATTGGCTAACACGAATGACAGGGTGATCCAGTGCCCAATGCGTAACTCACGGCCGGTGTGGCCAAGTGCTACGCGCGCCATCATTCCCAGTGTCATTGTGCCTATGCCCGCGGTGGTGAACGCATGCAGCGCCAGCATCGGATTGACCAGGCCAGCCGCAGCCAGCGCCTTTAAAACAAAGCCGACCACTAACCACGCATACCCCAGGTGCAACACCCAGAGTAAAGGGATCGATACTATGCGCCTGTGGTACCAGCCGAATAAACGCGTGCCATGCGTCAGCGCGGCGAGGATCGCAACTAGCATAATCGCCACTGGCGCCGCTGCCACCAGGTCCAGCCCCATGAGAACCACCAGGCTACCCAGGGAAAGTATTTCGACGGCGGGCCACTTTCGAGCCGTGGCTGCCGGGATCGCGGTTTCAGTAAAGAACGGTATGACGCGTCCACCGAGGATGCTAATCAGAAACACAATGATATAAATAGCAAAATTAAGTCCCTGACTGGCGCCTGGCATCGGTCAAACCGAGCAACTGTAAATGCACCTGCAAATTGGCAAGCGTGAGTGCCGTGAGTACCAGCAGAAACACCAGGTTGTGTTTCTGGCGTTTACGCAACAGCGGAACCGAAAGCACAATCGCCAGTACGGGTAGAAACGCCAGGTCGACAAATGCAATGCTCCAGTGCGGCAGGACATCGGAAAATAAAGGCGACACCCGCCCTGCCAGCCATAACAATGCAAGGCCTGCCAGCGGGTATCCAGCTGGTGTCTGCAGCCCAGTCCAGTTGCGCACCGCGGTGAGCAGAAATCCCGCAATCACCGCCACGGTGTAACCAAAAATCATTTCATGACCGTGCCAGACCATTGCACGGTAGTAGTTCGATCCAGACGATCCAGTGGCATAGGCATAGATCCAGAACGCCAGTAGCACTACCGCCGAAATACCCGCGAGCAGAAAAAACGGCCTGAAGCCAAGATCAAACAGGGCGAACCTTCGTCTCCGCTTGGTATTATCCGTATCAATATTCAATAATGCCATGCATTTTTCCTGCCGATAAAAATCAGAATAATAAATCATATATCCGAATCGGACATCGTTAAACATGCGTACTCGTCTCTACCTGCACAAGCGACTGCACATCTAATCGTAATGTGGTATATCATATACCACATAAAAACCGTGCGTCAAAATGACGCAAGAAGCTTCTTGATTTACTAGCAATGCCAATGAAAATCAACGACAGACGCCAGTATCACCATAACATTCGCTCACTGCTATGCGCTTAACAACGTTTACCGATTATGCATTACGCGTACTGATCTATCTTGGAACGCACAGTGATCAGCGCGCAGCCGTGGGCGAGATTGCAGCCGGCCTATGGCATTTCCAGGAACCACCTGATGAAAGTCATACTGTTTCTCGCTGCAGAGGGTTACGTGGTTACCATGCGTGGCAAGGGCGGCGGCGTCGCATTGAAACTTGACCCACAGCGCATTCGTATTGGCGATGTGGTACGCAAGGCAGAGGCTGACAGTGTGCTGGTTGAATGTTTTTCACCTGCTGATTCACACTGCCGCATCGAGCGTTCCTGCGTGTTACGCAGTGCTTTCTATAAAGCACAGCAGGCGTTTTATGCGGTTCTGGATACCTACACCCTGGCCGACCTGATTGTAAACCGAAAGAGCCTGCACAAAATGCTGCGTATCGCGTAAACAGGCGCGGCTGGCTAGCTGGCTAAAACCGGGTATGCCTGCATTAGTGCTCGCCTTTGGTACGCAATAAACCCGCCAGCCGGTTGCCCTGCTTTTGTGGGCCGCCGCGTGGAAATATTTCATGCAGATGGTGATTGCTGCCCAGTTCAGGCCCCCACACCTGGCGGAAGTGCTTGATAATCTCGCGCACGTTGGCCTGTACCTGGCGTTGCTCGTAAAAATCACGCAGAAAACGCACCACTTCCCAGACTTCGTCAGTCAACACCAGGCTTTCATACGCCGCCTCGGCGCGCACAAAATCTTCTGACCAGTCACCCAGGTTGACCAGGTAGCCTTCACTGTCAGTCTGCACTTCGCGACCGTTTACCGTGAGTGACCGCATCTGCATATCGGGATAGGCAATACTGCCGCTGTCTCCGCCGCCGGGTATACCTGAATCTGAAACGCTACTGCTGTCCGTTGGAGACAGGATTTTAATGTCCACCTCACCCTGCAGCCGGCCCTGGAAACGCGTGACACCATTGACCACAACTTTACCGCTGGCCGCGGGTATGTCGAATTCCGCAGTGCCGTTGCGGTCTGTAGCGCCTGCGACTGGCTGGTCGGGGTGGGTATCGAGATAGAGCACTACCGGTGAGCGTTTGACCGGTTCATTGGTATATTTCATCGACACATGCAGACGTAACATAGGCTTTTCTCCCGCTACCCGTTAACAACCCAGAATAAAGTATTGCTATGGGCACTATTTGTTATCAGAATTATAACCAATATATAATATACCTGTTTAATCCAGAATGAATATCAGGCGTTATCCCAAAGGAGACATATGTTAAATAATCAAAAAAGACAGCACCAGAACTGACAGCGAGGCCGTGGATGCATTAACGCCGGGGATTTGCATGACTGCTATGCAGTATTACGCTCAACTTGAGACAGCATCGCCAGGTTGCAGCAACACTCTGGATTAGAAAACGACAGCGATAACCCAGAGAACTTCCGTGTTCTCTGGGCCTATTCCGGGCTTCCTGCCCTTCACCCTTCGGGCCGCAATCACATAGAGAGCGCTAGTGATCCAGTCAAATTAGTCTGTGGCAAGTTTTGTTACGCGCCTAACAACCGGTTCACCCGCTTGACAAACTCAGCCGCATCTTCAAGCTGCTCGCCCGCGGCCAGTTGCGCCTGTTCGAACAGCAGGTGGGTCCAGTCACTGAACTGCGCATCATCTTTGATATCGCGTAATTTCTGGATCAATGCGTGATCTGGATTTAACTCCAGCGCGGGTTTGGCCTTGGGTGCATATTGACCTGCCGCCTTCAGGATCTGCTGCATTTGCGCACTCATGTCCTGCTCACCCAGCACCAGGCACGAGGGCGAATCCGTCAGGCGTTGTGACATGCGTACTGCTGAAACAGTGTCGTCCAGGGTCTTTTTGATGCGTTCGATGACTTCGCCATATTCCTTGTCGGCTTTTTCCTGTGCCTGTTTTTGCGCTTCTTCATCAACATCGCCGAGGTCAAGTTCACCGCGTGCAACTGACTGCAGGGTTTTATCTTCAAACTCGGTGAGATGCGCGACCAGCCATTCATCGACACGATCACTCAGCAGCAGCACTTCGACGCCTTTTTTCCTGAAGACTTCGAGGTGTGGACTGTTTTTAGCCGTATTATATGACTCAGCGGTTATGTAATAGATCTTGTCCTGGCCTTCCTTCATGCGTGCCAATATAGTCTTCAAGCGAAACAGTCTGCTCGGCAGTGCCGCCATGGGTTGAAGCAAAACGCAGCAGCTTTGCAATACGGTCCTTGTTGCTGAAATCTTCGATCGGGCCTTCTTTCAAGACCTGGCCAAATGTTTTCCAGAAATCCGCATAGTCTTCCGGCCTGTCTTTCACCATGGTTTCGAGCAGGCCAAGAATTTTCTTCACCGAGGCGCCGCGAATGCGGTCGATGACCTTGTTCTTCTGCAGGATTTCACGCGAAACATTCAGCGGTAAATCATCGGAATCAATCACGCCTTTGACAAAGCGCAGGTAGTTCGGCATCAGCTGGTCAGCATCATCCATAATGAAGATACGTTTTACATAAAGCTTGATGCCACGTTTCTGGTCACGCTCGTATAGATCAAACGGCGCATTCTTCGGAATAAACAACAAGGATGTATAGCTCTGGTTGCCTTCGACCTTGTTATGCACCCAGGTCAGTGGATCAGCGAAATCCATGCTGATGTGTTTATAAAATTCCTGTGTATTCCTCGTCGGTGATTTCCTTACGATCGCGCGCCCATAGGGCTGATGCACTGTTAACACGTTCGTATTCGGGAACGACTGTTTCATCTTTATTTTCACCCGATTCATCTTCTGCGCCAAAATCGGTTTTCAGCATCATCACCGGCAGCGAGATGTGATCAGAATACTGCTTGATAATATGGCGCAGACGGAAATTATCGGCAAACTCAACTTCACCTTCTTTAAGATGCACAATGACTTCAGTGCCGCGTGAATCTTTGTCAGTGTTCTCCAGCGTAAAACTGCCCTGGCCGTCGGACTCCCAGCGCACGGCTTCATCGGCGGCAGCGCCGGCGCGGCGTGTCACCAGGGTGACCTTATCGGCCACAATAAAACTGGCGTAAAAACCAACGCCAAACTGGCCGATCATTTGTGAGTCTTTGGCCTGGTCGCCGGTGAGTTTTTCGAGAAACTTGCGCGTGCCCGAACTGGCGATGGTGCCAATGTTGTCGATCACTTCCTGGCGCGACATGCCAATGCCGTTGTCACGAATGGTGACAGTGCGTGCCTCTTTGTCAAAATCCACCGTGATCTTGAGTTCGCCGTCACCGGCATACAGGTCATCCTTGCCCAGCGCCTCAAAACGCAGCTTGTCGCAGGCATCTGATGCGTTGGAAATCAGCTCGCGCAGGAATATTTCCTTGTTCGAGTACAGCGAATGCGTCATCAGGTGCAGGATCTGGCGCGCCTCGGTCTGAAATTCCAGGGTTTCTTTTGCGGCATCAACACTCATGGGTAAACTCCAAATATCTAAAATCTAGGGAAAAAAATCGGTTAATCGAGGCTATATGGGGGCACTATTCTAAAGCTCAAGCGCCATCGGCGCAAAGTTGAATGGTGCAAGGAACTGCCATCTGTTTTCAGGTAGCATTTTAAAAATCAGAACATAACAACATCTGGCCGCGAAAAACGCAAATAACGCGAATAAAAACAAAAGAATTACTGTTTGATACGTCACTTAGCGATGCATGACTGACAAATCTCCATCGGTATTTGAATGAATCAGAAATAATTATTCGCGTTATTTGCGTTTTTCGCGGCCTGTATTAGCTTTTGGCTACTAAATACCTGTCGATATAACAATGTCAGTCCACCAGCGGCAATTTGAGATGAGCAGTATCGGCTATGGGCGTGCCTTGTGGCAGGTGCGGCGCGAGACTGTGGACGAGTTTTTCTGCTGTGGCGCGGTACGAGGTGAGTTTGCCACCCAGCACACTGACCACGCGCGGATGTTGTTCATCATCGCGCACGAACACGGTGTCGCGCGATTTCGAAAACGCCGCGCCCTCGCCCGCTGGCAGTACGCGCAGGCCGGCAAAGGCTTCGATCACATCGGCTGCGGTATAGTGGTGATTGAAATGGTGATTGTAAATTTCCAGCAGGTACTCAATTTCAGCTTGTGTCGCTGCCACTGCGGCAGGATCTCCACTGTATGGGGTTTCGGTTGTGCCCACCATCACCCGGTCTTTCCACGGCAGGACAAACACCGCGCGCCTGTCGGCGGGTGATTCCAGGTAATACGGGTGCGAGACATTGCCCGGCAATACGATATGCGCGCCCTGCACCAGCGAAATCGCCACCGCTGGCTGTTGCGTTAAATGCACGTGCATCTGATCGACCCACGGCCCGGTCGCATTGATAACCATGTGCGCAGTAAACTGACTGATATCGTTTTCAGACTGGCAGCTCAGCGTAACAACCTCGGCGTTATACCCTGCTGACTTTACCTCGGTGTTGTATCGAACAGTAACACCCAGCGACTGCGCAGATTGAATCACTGCGCGTGTCAGCCGCGCATCATCGGTTTGCGCATCGTAATAACAGAACACGGCATCGAGATTGTCGGTTACCAGTCCATCGAGTTGTGACCAGTGTGCTTTACCCACACGGTGAAACTCGCGACGGCTAAACAGGGAATACAACACCAGGCCGGCAAATATTTTCCACGGCCGTCGCGTAGTTGCGCGATACACCGGGATATAAAACGGCTTTAGCCTGACCAGGTGCGGTGCGTTCTGGAGCAAAATCGCGCGTTCGCGCAGGCATTCCTTCACCAGTGCAATCTGTGCGCTTTCGAGATAACGCAGCCCACCGTGAATCAGCTTGGATGATTTACATGATGTGGCCAGCGCGGGTCGATCATATTGCTCGAGCAACAGCACTTTATAACCGGCCGCAGCCGCCGCCTGTGCAAGCCCGGCGCCATGAATACCGGCGCCGATTACTGCGATATCGTACGTCATACCATCATTCATGCTGGCAGGCACCCTTCAGCAAATTTTCGTCTTGCAACAGCTCTACAATATGGTCAGTTTCGACAAATGCGACGCCACGTCTGCCCCAGTCGAGCGCGAGCTGGGCGGTTTCGACACCGTATAACATCCATTGCCATCGCCCCGGCCAGGGTTCAGCCGTGTTGATCTTACGCTGATTGCAAATCAGGAAATCGGGTTGCAGTTGTTCGGCGCTGGTGCGATGCGTGGCATCATATTTTGTCAGCACCCAGCCCGTGCGTAATTCACTATGCTGTTGTACATAATCAACTGCAGATTCACTAAACGATATAACAACACATTGGCTACGATATTCTTCCAGCGCTGCAATTAACGGCAGCATGACTTTTTCAACACCCCAGCGCACAAGCGACTCCTCCTTGATTTCGACAAACGCGGTAAGCGCGGGATGCCTCTTAACTACATCGAGTAGCTGTTGCAATGCGGGCACTGGCGTGGGTAAAAACTGGTGACCAAAGCGAAGCGCTTCATGCACGCTGACGGCCTGCAACTCGGCAACTGAAGCATCAAATACCGAGCCGTCGATACCGGCGGTGCGTTTCAGGGTGTCATCGTGGATCACGGCAAACTTGCCATCGGCGCACAGTTGCAGATCAAATTCGATGCAGCAGGCGCCGGCATCGAGCGCCGCATGCATGCTGGTCAGGGTGTTTTCGGGCGTTTGCGCAGAATAGCCGCGGTGCGCGACCAGCACGGGTGTCATAGTGTATTTTCCTGCGATAATAATGCCTGTAATGTATCCATCGCGGCATGATAACGCGATTGAATACCTGCATCATGCTGCGGCGTGAATAATGTTGACTGTTTGCGCGTGTCCCAGCGTCGCGGCTGCCCGGCGGCCAGCCAGGCGATACCACGCGCCGTGGCTTCCGGCGCCATGCCACGCTCGACCGGCAGACCACTCAGGTTTGCCAGCTTCTGGCACAGCGCGTCCAGGTTTGACAGGCCGCCGCTGACACGCAAACTCTGCAAGCCTGATTCTTTGTGCATCAACTCAAGATTGGCCTGCAACATAAACAAAATGCTCTCGACAACAGCGCACATGCGTTGTGCTGGCGTAAGATTTTCTTCGGGAAAATGTGGTGTTATCTGTGCGTTCCACCACGGCGAACCAAGCCCGCCGACGGTATTGATAAACAATGGCGGTGCAGTCACTTCATTTAGCCAGCGTGGCAAGGCTTCTCGTGAATCTTTGATCTGATATTTTTCAGCCACCCATGCAAGCGCACTGCCTGCGCCATTGACCGTGGCCTCGCGCAACCAGGTGATTGTTTCTGTGTTCGATAAGCCCACGCCGCTCAACTGTTTTTGACTGCTGCAATAGTGTTTTAACGCGCGTAACACAAATGCACCCGTACCCAGGTTGACCAGTGCCACGTCATGCGCAGGCGAGCCTGCAGCATAAAATGCGGCATTCTGATCACCGCTAACCGCTGTCAGTGGAATTGCCGCGGCCTTGAGTACACCGTAATGATGACAGACAGGTTTGCATTCGGGCAGCAGCCGTCGGTCAACCTCAAAATGTTTGCAGAGTGTTTCTGACCAGTTGAGTTGCTCGAGATCGAACAGCTGCGTGCGTTGTGCATTGCAATGATCAACCCGATAAGGCTGTTCAGCCAGCAAATGAAACAGCAGATAACTCACCAGCGGCGAGAACCTGTTTGCCTGCCTGTATTCATTTTGAGTTGCGAGCCAGTGAATTTTACTCGCGCCGTAGTGTGCTGATAATGGCAGGCCGGAAATGCGCTGGATATCTTCAGCCCGTGACTTTAATGCTTCGAGTGCATCGGCTGCGCGCACATCCTGCCAGCTTAGCGCGGGCGTGATTGCGCTACCATCCTCTCGCCAGCCGAGTACGGTCGAACGTTGTGTGGCAAGGCCGCAGGCGGTTATAGTGCGGCCTGATGCGCGTGTAAGCACATCCGCCACAGCCGTGTTGACGCTTTGTAACAATTGGTCCGCTGACTGTTCAACGCGTGCTGCATCCAGTCTATGCAACTCGACTTCAACCACCGACCTGGCGATTTCATTTCCGTCGTCGTCAAACAGGATCGCGCGGCTTGCATGCGTGCCCTGGTCGATCGCCAGTGTACAGGCCATGTTCAGCGACGAACCAGAAACTCAGGCAAAGTGATGACCTTCGTGATCGAGTAACTCGCGCTTGATGCTGTGTACTGCCCCAGAGGTCGTACCTGCGTAACCACCGATACCACTCGCAGATACAATTCGATGGCACGGCACGATCAACGGTACCGGGTTACGCCGGCAGGCATTGCCCACCGCGCGCGCCGAGGTTTTGAGTTTTTTCGCCAGCTCGCCATAGGTCTTTACTTTCCCGAACGGTACTTTCAGCAACTCGCGCCAGACTTTTTTCTGGAAGTCGGTGCCGTGCAGATCAAGCTTTACATCAAACTCACCTGCATTGTGTTTACAATAGGCTTTTATCTGACGCACGATTTTTTTAGCGGCCGCGGATGTCGGTAAAATTTCATTTTTGTTCTGCTGCAGAAAATCAATCGCCACGAGCTGATCCGCGTTTAGCACCAGCGCCAGGTGCGCGAACGGTGTTTTGACGCTTGCATGGTAGGTCTGTTTCATGACTCAATCCCCTTGTCGTTGTTTTCAGCATTGCGCAACAATTCAATCTGCTGCATGGCCTGCCTGATCCATGTGCGCCGGGTCTCACTGGCGGTCATCGCCAGTAACTCATCGTACATCGACCAGGCATCATCATAAAGCTTCGCCTTGACCAGTGCATCGGCCGCCTTGTAGCGCGCTGACTGTGACCACAGATCTGTCATCGCGGGATCCACCGCACGCGCCGACATCAGGTACAACCATGCTGACTGCGCGTAACGTTTTAATGCAAAGTTTGATTCGGCTTTCCAGAAATACAGCTCGCGCTGGTACTTTTCATCCAGCCATTCATACTTGATCAGGCTGAACAACTCCAGCGCATGCGCATGCTGCTCGACTGCCTGCAAATCAAACAACACCTGGAAATACTGGTCAACCATGGCCGCGTCAAGCTGGTTGATATGTTCGATCGCCTTGTGCAGTACCGCCACGCCTTCCTTATAATTGCCTTCGAGCACCAGCACGCGCGCCTTGCGCATGCGCCAGTCGAACGGGTTTTTATCTTCCGGCGGCTCCTGCAATGTCAGCATCAGGCGCGCGGCAAGGTCTATCTGTCCACTGGTCAATGCATAATCCACCAGCCGGAACCTGACTTCTGCGGGCAGGGATTCGAGCGCCGCGATACGCGTACTGCGCAGGTATAACTGGCTGACAATTTCCAGGCCGTTTTCATTTTTTGAGACCAGATCAACCAGCGCGCGGTGAGCATCATCGCGACTTTTTTGAGTATGAGAGTTCAATGCCAGCACGGCATACAGGCCAGTTGCACGCACTGGCGAGCCGGGCACAATCTTTTTCGCCAGTTTTTCCCAGCCGGCATCATCGCCGACCAGCAGCTTGTTTTCGTTGCCAGTGCTTTGGCCGATTTGTTCATACAGGGACCAGAGTTTGTCTGCACCAACGTCAAAGCCATCACCCAGTGCGCTCGACTGATCACCCAGCGAGAGCATTTTTTCCAGTGCGATACAGGCCAGGCCGGGGTCGGCCATCAGCCGTGCACGTTCGTAGAGCACATAATTGAACGCCCAGACTTCGCCCTTGCTGAGCAGTTTTTGTTCAGCGGCTTTGTCTTTCGTGGCCTTTTCTTTCACGGCTTTCGATTTTGCGAGTTTTTTTACAAGTGCGGCGTTTTCATCCAGTATTTGATTCACCGATTTAACAACAGCAATAGATTTTCCGGGGTTTGCACGCACAGTCGCGACCATACTCAACGCGCGTGCAATGCCGCTTTCACTTGATTTCAATACCTCAACAGCTTCGCTATAACGCGACGTACGCAACAGCACACGCGCCTGCAGCAACTTCCATTCGTCGTCATTTGCCACCGGCGTGTCGGCATAGTCCTGCTGATATTTCTGCAGGGCTTTTTGTGCATCATCAACATCATCCAGTTGCAGGTAGGCGCGCACGATGAGCTGACGCAGCACGACATTGACTGGCGCGTTATCGATTCCCGCGGGCTGGTTCCATAACAGGCTGCGTGCTTTTTGTAACGCCGGTTGCGGCTGTTTTAACTGCAAATGTGCCACCGCCTGCTGGGTGATAAACCATTGCCGTATCAGCTCGGTGATTTCTTTATTGGGGACCGCGTTGTCCAGCAACTGGTTACTGCGTTGCAGTAATTCCTGCCAGCGGCCACTGC
>CAWKAL010000132.1:0-6371 GCA_963847575.1 uncultured Gammaproteobacteria bacterium | reverse complement strand
TATGTAACACCTCTTCGACTTTCAGTTACGTATTGCTTGATTTGATTTCATCTCACCCTGGGCTAACGCCGGGCCTGATGGCATCAGTGGAAAAATCGCCACCGCTAAAATGGCGAGTGCAGGTATGGTTTTTTTAATCATTAGAGTTCTCTCCCTCGGACAAGTAACGTACAGGTTAACATTTATAAGCAATTGTAAGTATGAAACCAATTGAAAATAACTATGAGCGAGATTGAAAATCTGAATGGATGATTAAGACGCGTGAAGCGTATGACTTTATTAGAGTTAAGGGTGACGCGGGTACGATCCCGACTCGGAAACTGGTTTTGCTAATATTAGATGTAACGGGTATCTGACCCGGGTGTCTAACTACGGCGGCTAAAATTTCTCATTGCCTGGAATACCCAGGTTATTAATTTTAGTCCTGCCGAGTAGCTTGAGTAACAGCATACGAAAAAAACGCAGTACCGGGTAAAACCAGGACGATAGCGTTTTTGATTTGAACATCCAGTAGTTAAACCGGTTAAATAGCCCCGAGCGGCTGCTCATCAGCGCGAGCGCGTGAATCGCATCCGCACCGTAATAAAGCTGGTCGCCTGTTTTCAATACCATGCCCTGATCTATATCCATGCCCTGACCTGTTATTTCATCCAGCACATCGCTGTGCGCACGTGCATCGATTATTTTCAGCTCGCCAACACTTTCACGGATTCGAACAAGCTGGCAATACGCATTACAGGCAGGACACTGCTTGTCGTAAACCAGCAAGATTTCAGGTGGGTTCATTAGCTGCCTTATGTTCCAGAGGATGTAATTGTCAGGTGACATTACAATCATTACTTTACCACTCGTGTCACTGACACTTCCATGTGCATTAAGGGTTATAGCTGTTTATATTGCCTGTGAGTCGAGTACTATATATGCACTGTCTGCGACCTGTTTACGTCAGGGATAAAGTTGAGTACAGGTACGTGGCGGTACTGCTCGAAATAAACAGAAAAACTTCGTAGGAAACACTATGGAAGAAGCCCACTCATTAGCGCCCATTATCGTTTTACTGTTAGTTGGTATTTTCGCTATCGCGCTAATGCGCAAAGTCGGACTCAGCCCGATTGTCGGCTACCTTTTTGCTGGCATACTCATCGGGCCCCATGCACTGGGTATGATCCATGAGAGCGAGACCACACGTCTGCTTGCGGAACTGGGTGTCGTTTTCCTGCTGTTCGATATTGGACTGCATTTTTCTCTCGCCAGTATCTGGGAGGCGCGTCGCGATATTTTTGGACTTGGGCCGCTGCAGATCATTGTCTGCGGTTTCATCTTCGGGTTTATTGCTATGGGCTTTGGTCTAGCTCCGGAGCATGCCGTTATCCTGGGTGGTGCGCTCGCGCTTTCGTCGACAGCTGTCGTCGTTCAGACGCTGGCTGAGAGAAAACAGCAGAACTGCCCGGTCGGCATAACTGCAACCGCGGTCCTGATATTCCAGGATATCTGCGCTATCTTCCTGCTGATTTTTGCGGCTTCGCTCGAGAGCAATGGCGCCTTACCCACTGCATCTGACCTCACCATTGCAGTCTCATTAGCAGGGCTGAAGGCCGCCTTTGCATTTCTCGCAGCGGTCGTGTTTGGCCGTTACGCAATCAGGCCATTGTTTCGACTGATATCGCAGACCCGAAACGAGGAAATTTTCACCGCCACTGCGCTGCTGGTGGTATTAGCAACAGCAGCCGCCACCAGCGGTGCGGGACTTTCGCTCACGCTCGGCGCGTTTCTAGGGGGAATGATTATCTCAGAAACCCCATACCGGCATGTTATCCAGACCGAGGCGAAGCCATTCCGCAATCTGCTACTCGGCTTTTTTTTCATCACTGTGGGCATGTCTCTCGACTGGCGAATTCTGCTGGCGCACTGGGGCGAAATCCTCGTTTTTCTTGTCGCTTTCATCGCAATCAAGACGGTGCTGGTCAGTATTGCCGCCAGGGCCTTTGGCTGGTCATCGCCCGGCGCAGTGCAACTCGGCTTTTTGCTGGCACAGGGCAGCGAATTCGTCTTCGTGATTATTGCCCTGCCGGTGATGCGCGAGGCGCTGGGCGAAGCCATGGTCGGTGTGCTGATCACAGCTATCGCCGCGAGCCTCGTACTGACGCCCTCACTCGCATCTCTCGGCAACAGCCTGGCCCGGAAGCTAAGGCAAAGATTAAATTCCCCGGAGTCTGGCGGCGAAACTAACGCAGGCTCCACCGTGGCACCACTGGTTGTGTTCGGCATGGGTGAGATCGGCCGCACTGTCGCGGATGCACTCAAGGCACACGAAGTGCCTTATGATTCATTCGAAATAGACTACGATCGATTTCTGGCTGCGAGCGCCGACGGTTACCCCGTGGCATTCGGAGACCCGGCCGATACGCGCTTAATGGAGACCCTCGCGTTTACTGAGCGCGAGGCTGTCGTCGTTACTATCGTCCGCCACGAAGTTTCCAGAGCGCTAAAGCCAATCGTCAGCGATCGCTATCCGAACCTCACCCGCTTCATTGCCGTCGACACCGACAAGGACAAAGTACAATTCGAATCTTTTGGGATGCGCGCCGTCGTCAACCGCAGCGTTCCCCGGGGGATCGATCTGGCGGCCGAGGTGTTGCGACATCAACATGTGGATGAGGCCAGGATCCAGGCCTGGTTGCTGCGCCAGCATGAGCGCGCGCTCCAGGTCAGCGCCGCCCTTGCCGATAGCCGTGCAGTATCCGAAACGGTTTGAGTGATGCCGGAGATTGCATGACTGCTCACAGAGTAATCTGATACACCCACAACCGGGCGGGTACTTGTAGATTTCGCTAATACTGGAAGAAACAGGTATCTGCCCAGGTTTTTTTCTCTCAATGCCTGTGCCGATGATGACTGTCCGGATAGTGCGGATGTGAGTGGCTTAGTGTTTCGTGCTTGTGCTTATGGTTTTAAGGGGTAAGAACCCTTTAATTCTCAGACCCTGCGCAAAGCGTGTTCCGGCGCGTCCAGTTCTTCGTACTGTTCCTCGCCCGCATCACTCTCGAAACTAGCTTGATTAAAGCTGGCGGCCAGCGTGGTGAGCTGCTCGGCCTGTGCGCCCAGTGAATTACTCGCGCTTGCGGCTTTTTCGACCAGCGCTGCATTTGCCTGGGTCATACGGTCCATCCGAGTGATTGCCTTGTTGACCTGTTTGATACCGGTAGACTGCTCCTTGCTCGCCGTCGCTATCTCGGAAACGATGGCGGTAATATTATCGACCGCGCCACTGATCTCACACAGCGATTCGGCGGTCTCCTCGACAAATTCAGATCCCGTTTCGACCTTGCCGACGCTATCGCTCACCAGTGACTTGATTTCTTTTGCCGCTTTCGCGCTGCGACCGGCGAGATCCCTCACTTCGCTGGCAACCACCGCAAAACCGCGCCCATGGTCACCCGCGCGCGCCGCCTCGACTGCCGCATTCAGTGCGAGCAGGTTGGTCTGGAAAGCAATGTTCTCGATCACGCTGATGATATCGCCGATCTGTTTGCTCGACTTCTCGATGGCCGCCATGGCACCGATGGTACTGCTGACCACTACCAGGCTCTTTTTGACATGCTCATTGACTTCGAGCACCAGGGTTTTTGCATTGCCCGCATGTTCGGCATTCTGCCCCACCGTCGCGGTGATCTGCTCCATGGCTGATGCGATCTCTTCAAGGCTGGCGGCCTGTTCCCGGGTTCGCTGGTTAAGACTGGAATTTCCCTGGCACACCTCGTCTGCCGTATCAACCACGCTGTGTGCGTGTGCGCGAATGCTGTCGATGATGTCGGACAGTGTTGCCATGTTCATGATTAAAGATCCCCGTAACAGGCGAGTTCATAGGCTGTGTGCGATTCCTCATTCGAAAAAATGGACTGGCGTATTTTCTCGTAATCAGGGACCACAGAATACATATCGGACAGGGTGAAATTTACTTAAATGGCCAGAGGGTGACGGAGGGAAACATTCCTGGCCGGCTCCGGGTTCTCGCCAATATTAGAAATAACTGGTTATCTAATCCAGGTTTTCCTGGCCCGGGTTTTCTGGCCAAAAAATATTAACACTCGGCAACCCTTTATCTACTTGAAATCCGCGAAGCATTTGCTACATTCCGCAAAAATAACCACCGCAATGGTAACAAGATGGCTCGAAAAGATCTCTGGTACGGGGTACTCGAAGCGGGTGACAAAACCTCGCCCGTGGTTCGTGACCTGACGCTTGAGGCCAGCGGCCCGAGCAAAGTCTGGTTATACAATCACTCGCGTAAAACATTTCTGGAATACTCACTGCCGATAGTGGAACCCAAACTACGCGCACTGGCCGCGGACGATGTCCCCCGCGATGAACTCGACCAGGCCTTCAGGACGGCACTCAAAACATTTGCAGCCGCACGAAATGTCGCCAGGTGGGAAGGCAAGGCATCAAGCGCAAAACCCGTCAATAAAAAGGACGACGAATTCGACACGAACATGGAAGAAGATGATAGCGATAGCGACGAGTTTATCGACGACATCGATGATGAAGATTAGGCTTTAAGGGGACTCACCCCTTTGTATTAATGACCGAGATATTTATAGATAGCTAATTACTCTCATTTGGCACCGACCCAATTTCTTCCTGATCTTCATTACATTTATAAGCGATACCGTGACCAACCACTTCAGTACCGGATAGCGTGGTGTTATATAGCCACACGGTGTCGGCCCTGTAGTCCATATAGGCTTTCTCACGTAAATGTTTCTTCATCACTACATCGGGGCACGGCGAGGTGTTGGCACATACCCCGGCCGACACTTCACCGAGTCTTTCACAATGATCCGGTATTTTACTTTCATCTTTATATAGCGTCACTTTTTCAGCCATCTCGGACGTTACCAGGTTTGTGCATCCGCCGATAAGCAGTACTGAAAAAGCCAGCAGGTTTAAAAATCGCATGTCTCTATTCTCGAATAATAAAAAAGTGCAGCCTTATTATTTTACCGGGCTATGCAAAATATTTAGCGCCAGACAAAAACTCATCACAGAATTTAAACTCTGACTGCAGATATTTCTTTCGCCACCATTATCCATGAATATACTGTCCCCGGAATTTCGCAATTGGCCGAATTCGTATTGATGCTCCTGGTTCTTGATTTAAATCAAACGCCACTTTCATTCGTGACAGGTAGCCCGTTAACGGGCAGGCACAGGAAGCAACAGCCGATGTTGGCTGGGTTGGATGAATAACGCATCTTGAGGGAAACGCCCGCTTTTTATTGCATATCTGGCGAGTTCTATAGTAGCGATATGTTTGATCTGCCCGCACATATTACCTGACCCCACATATTAAGATGACAGTGCTCGTGGCCGCCACAACACCCTGTCATTACCTGCCAGATAGTTATACTTAATCTAAGTTTCGGCACACTAATAATCTAAACAAACGCCCTTTCGATGGCTGTTTTATTACGATTACAGATCTTTTATCGACCAAAATGGGTGATTCATCAAGTTATCGTAAACATTTGTAAACCCAGCACCATACTTATGGAGAACATACCACCGGAAGTACAACAATGAAAAACGCACGTGCACCACTCAATTTGACATTGCTATGCATCGCCATCGTCACGGGTTTGAGCGCATGCAGCAATGACGGCAAGACCCCCGTTGACACTAACACTGCTCCAGTCGCGAATGACCAAAGTGTCATCCTGGTCGAAGATATCACAACCGCGATAACACTCGGTGGCAGCGATGCGGATAACGACACGCTTACTTACAATGTGAGCACTCCGGCGAACGGCAGCCTTAGCGGCACCGGGGCAAACCTGAGTTACACACCGAATGCCAATTATAATGGCGAAGACAGTTTCAGTTTTACGGTCAACGACGGCACTGAAAACAGTGCGCCTGCAACTATTAGCATTGTCATTACCCCGGTCAATGACCTGGTTTTGTTCCAGAATGCGGCCGTGGTGATAGGACAGGCAGACTTTACCGGCACAGTTGTCAATCAGGGCGGCGCTGCGGGTGCGAACAGCCTGAATCTTCCTTATAGCATCGCCGCCGTGTCAAATGGCATTCTGTATCAAACCGACTGGAACAATAGTCGCGTGCTTGGTTTTAATTCCATACCCGATATCAATAATCAAAATGCAGACTTTGTTATTGGCCAGCCTGATTTTTCGCCCTGTTTGTCCTTGGCCTTGGCCCTTGGCTTGTCGAGGGTCGGAACTGCCAAGCCCGCTTCTATGAGTGGCTTGGTCTTGGTGGTCTCCGACCCCGTCTTGGTGCGCGTACTCACCCTCGACGCCTTGCTCATCGGTTGAGTGAAGTTGTAGCGCTGCCTGCTCTGGTCGGGCAAC
>CAWKAL010000131.1:0-14174 GCA_963847575.1 uncultured Gammaproteobacteria bacterium | reverse complement strand
CAGATAACTTAATAATCTTGCTGCCCTTTTACTTCTGTTTGCTGTCGTCGGTGGCGGCATAGTCTTTGCATTACACGAAGAGAACAGGCCACCTTCGATGGCCGCAGTAATTATCCATGCCATCATGGGCCTGGCAGGGCTATCCTTGCTGCTAATCAACCTGTTTTGATAAGTTAACAAAAGAGCGCGGATTTATTTTTTGAACGATCGTGAATGATCGTGAACAGATCACGATTTCCAGTTACCCTCAACTACGCGCCAGCGTTTTAATCAATGACACACCCGCTGCCTCGGGTGTGGTACCGAAAGCAACAACACCGTCCCGATGGCCGGCCATAACGAAAACACCAGGCGTGCGCGCATCGGTTTCGCTAAACAAGCGACTTACCTCTGCTGCCATTTCAGGTGTGCCATATGCCACGTCGGAGCGGGTGAGTGGGAGCGATAGCGCCGACGCCGCGTTCCAGATTTCCGGGGAATGTACATGCAGCACGCAGTTCACTGACGCATCCAGTTGGTAGATAACGCCATGGGTCATGGATTCCGATGAAGGCTGCACCGGGCCATCTGCAACAACGCGGTTGTTATCCGCATCGAAATTGGTCACCAGGGCATAGTGTTGTTCATCAAGCTGCTCTATGTGCCCGGTCTGGCTGCCGCTGATAATAAACTGATTGCTCGAACCCACTCGCTGGCTGACATTACCAAAACCAATGCCGTCATAACGCAGCGGGTCCTGGCCAATGAGTTCCAGTTTCCACAGGATGGCGCGCCATGCGTTGAGCGCTGCCAGGTCTGCATGTATCACACCGGTCTGTCGCCAGTGCAGATCGAACTGGATGACGCCTTCCTGTTCTTGCATATCTATGTGTGAACCGTGCGATTGCTTGTCTTGATTACGCGGGAGCATATCATGGTTTCCTGTTCGTCCCGCGCTGTGATTCCCGGATTAATAATTCGGATATAGAAATAGATAAAAGATGACTTTCATAGAAATATGTCATCCTGAACGACAGTGAAGGATCTGGTTTTAGATTTTTCAGTTTTTCAGCTTCAGTGGTAGTGGGTCATCGCACCCACGGGCGAGTTACTTTTTCCCTACAGCAGCAAAAAGTAACCACTAATTTCGCCGGGAGCGAAATTGAACGCGATTTATGCGGCCCGAAGGGCAAAATACATGGATGTATTTTGTAACAAGTGCCGCCCCGCTGCGCTCACCCTCAATAAACAACATTGAGGGTCCCTTCGTCACAATTAATCTGTATGGCCGCTGCGCAACTCGCAAAAAACGCTCAGACATGCTCGCGGAAAACTCCCTACAGATTAATCGCTCCTCAGTGAGCGCAAGAGGGGGGGTAAGGATTTAAACGGGAGCGGTGACAAATGATATAAATTCGTTACCGCTCCTTATCCAATAGAAAAAACACATCAAGTAGCCAAAGCCATTTTATTCCCGGCTGTAGTAGCTATCCACAAACCGCCTGAGTATCTCCTGCGCATAAGGTGTCGGTTTTCGACTGACTTCCTTTTTTAATGTTTCTGCTTCATGCGGTTCGAAATAGCCGTGATTTGCGTAGGTGTTGATTCTCAGGATGAATTCTTCAGTGTCGCCTTCCGGGTGGAACTGGGTGGCGTACACGTTGTTGCCGATGCGGAACATCTGTACCGGGCAGCGGCTGCCGGTCATCAGTAAGGTCGCGCCTTCGGGTGTGGAGTCACAGGCTTCCTTGTGACCGAGCAGGACGTCGATGCGTTTCGGCAAGCCTTGTAGTAGTTTGTCTTTGCGTCCAGCCGCGGTGATATCCAGGGTGACGCAGCTTACGGTTTCACTGTATTTGGTGGTGATGGGCGTGCCGAGGTAATTGCCCAGCAGGCCATTACCGGAGCAGGCGCCGAGAAAGGGGAAGTCCCGGTTTACCACCTGTGCGAGCAGGCGTCTGAAATCGGCTTCGATCTTTATCTGGATGGCGGATTTTTTGTTTTCGGGCGTACTGATATCGAACGGACTGCCACCTACGATGATCGCGGCGTAATCGTCGAGGCGTATGTTTTCCGGGATACCGCTATACTCTATGCGCAGCCTGTGCGTGTCTTCAGTCTTCAGCTGTCCGTACTTCAGGAAGCAGGCGTACTCGCTGTTGGCAGTGACATCTTCGGGGCGTAGTTGCAGGATCAGGACTGGTTTGGGCATTATCGAAGGTCTTAAATAGGTTACGTAATAAAAGGTGGCGGAGGGTCTGAAGTTTGATCACTATAACAAAATAGTCAAATTATAATGTACTCGTCACTGAGAATTCAGTGCTAGTGACTTCTATGCGGCGTATCCATGCGCGTAATTCGCATACAACGCTCAAACATGCTCGCGGAAAACGCCTTACAGATTAATTGCTCCTCAGTGAGTGCAAAGGGGGGGTGTAAAGGAATTAAATGGGTCGTTGACAAATGAGAAACATTTGTCAACGACCCGTTATCTTACAAATTCTTATTTTTGTTTCTTTCTTCCAGCAACACCAATCAACCCGACAAGACCAGAGCCAAACAGCCAGGCAGCGGCGGGAACCGGCACATTTGAGACTGTCCATGTTCCTGGGATTTCTGATATGCCGCGGTGGTAATCTGAAAAACGGCATCTACCCTGCGCGTCCAGGTTCTTGCAGTAGGAGGTTTCACCTATATCCAGATAACCGACAAAAATGTCATCAGTGGTAAAAGTCGAAAAAATCTCGTGCAGTTCGCCACCGAGGGTGAGTCCTGTGGGGTCATCGACAAAATACAGGTTCCATTCGGTGATGTTGCCTGACGCATCGGTAGCGAAATCAAGAAATACGCCGCCAGCGTTAGTAAAATCGATGGTGATGACGCCGCTGCTAAAAGAAAAGTCGAGTGGTACCAGTCCATGACCGTCGATTAGCTGGTTAGCGCCGATCTCGGTTTCCAGCTCGATGAATCCACTGACCGACATCGAAGAATCATAAGGTTGTGGCAGGACTAGCTCAGTGCTTACAAACGAGTTGTAGTTGTTTCCCGTGTATGTGTAGATGACGGAAGCGTTAGCTGAAATTGCGTGGATGAATGCGAATGTAAAAACGAAGAGCGATGCCTGAATGTGCAGTTTCATATTGCCTCCGGGACTTCCTGGTGTCCTTAATTGTGGTCGACTGAATTACCATACCACGACAATTTTTTAATAATCAAATGCACGTCACAAAAATGGACCCAACATTAATGGGCTCTGCAGCCATATAAATTGTTATCCCTGGCTACGGGTCATAATTTTAATCTATGACACACCCGCATCTGCAGGTGCTGAACCGAAAGCGACGAAGCAAATATTCCCTGCAGCTGCTTTTATTAAAACTACTTTTCTCGTCTTTTCCTTCCAGCAACACCGATCAACCCAATAAGGCCAGAGCCAAACAGCCAGACAGCTGCGGGGACGGGTACAACTGCACTGCCGAACATTGCGTTGGGTACGATGCCGGTGATCCAGTCTTCGTAATAGGCGGTGGATGTTGCAACCGTCCAGTAGCCGTCGTCCCAGTTGGGTGTGCCGGGGGGATTTACCAGGTCGCTCTCGTCGAATATGAACGAATTGATACCGGCCACCACTTCACCACCACCATAATCGAGCCACATGGCGCCGCCACTGTCGCCCGGCGCGCCGCCGGTGGTGCTCCAGGTGCAGAGGTACATCGTGAGTGAGCAATCAAATGGAAAGCCGGGATCAAAGCCGGGATTGAGCGGGCCGAGGGATCCGTAGCGGCATCGCCATAACGCCGGACCAGATGGCAGCATTCGGATCCACGGCCCCGTCGACCGATGTCAGGCCGTAGCCGGTCAATCGTCGCACGTCTGCGGCAGGCTGCCGCTGAGATCGACGTTCGACAAGGTCGCGAACGATACATCGATGACGCCGGGCTGCGGGATAATCGGGTCAAAATCCGACAGCCTGATCAATGCCAGGTCGTCATGAAACTGGCCCGACACGTAATTGGGGTGGGTGATGACTTCATCGAATAAAAAGTAGATGCCTTCGGTGCCGGCGTCTGCATCGCCCAGCACCATTAATGCCGGGGCGGACTCTACTACGTGGGCGGCGGTGAGAACCCAGTTTGAATCGAGGACGACGACGCTGCCTAAACCAGAGTCGGTCAGGGTGTAACCCACAGACGAGTAGATATTGCTCGTATCTTCGGATCCCAAAACGATCGCGTGAACATTGGAAGAGACCGCCAGGTAAAACAGGACACAACGGGTAATTGTTTTCATCCTAAAACTCCATCGAGTAGTCGATACTTGTCCGGGAAGGCGCTGAATGCGCGAACCACATATAAGCATCTATGGAGTTTAGGATCAAATTGGCCTTAAAGGGGGCAGAGCTATGCCCTTGATTTACATTTATATTTATTGTTAATACTTACGGGGACGTAGGGGCTGTTTTTGACGAATTCCTTAAGATATGAATTCTACCGGGGCAGTTGGTGGTTTCGACTGCCCTGATCAATTACATACAATCGGCGACAGATCACGAATAGGCTGTTGCCGGATTCAAAGGCTTATCACTGAAGTGACCCGGCCGCTAATGCACCATTTTGAACCAGGTAAATTCTTCACAATTCATACCCGGTGTCCATCCATCGCCAGCATTGCAGGTTTTAACCATCACTGGACTTATGTCATAGCCATGCAGCCCGCAGAAGCGTAAGTTTTTCCCTGAGTAGATTAAATCAGCGGGAGAAAAGCATGAGCATCCTGGAGTCATTCGGTGGTGATGCGGTTTTGCTGGAAAAGTGCCTTGCCGATATCGGGCTGAAATATATCGAGAGCATTCACTGGAACCTGTCATCGCCGCAGCTGTATGAAGCCGCGGTACGCCGGCGCGAGGCGCGGCTTGCGCATCTTGGGCCGCTGGTGACGCGCACCGGTTCTTTTACCGGGCGTGCGCCGCACGACAAGTTTATTGTCGATGACGAGCTCACCCACGATGACGTGGAATGGGGCGCGATTAATCAACCCTTTACGCCAAAGCAGTTTGATTCGTTGTTTCAGCGCGCCTGTGATTTTCTCGAAGGGGATGAAATTTTCGTCACCGACGGCCTGGCCGGTGCTGATCCCGATTACGAATTACCGGTGCGTATTGTTACCCAGCACGCCTGGCATTCGCTGTTTGCGCGCAACATGTTTATTCGCCCGGAAAACCTGGGGCGTATGCTGGCGGCGGATGAGCCCACGTTCACCCTGCTGCATGTGCCCGAGCTGCACGCCCTGCCGTCGATCGACGGTACCAATTCCGAGGCGTTTGTGGTGCTCAATTTCAGCCGCAGGTTGATCCTGGTGGGCGGCACGCGTTACGCGGGCGAAATCAAGAAAGCAGTGTTTTCGGTGATGAATCACCTGCTGCCGAAGCAGGGTGTGATGAGTATGCATGCCTCTGCCAACATGGCGGAAAACGGCGATGTTGCAGTGTTTTTCGGCCTGTCGGGCACGGGCAAAACCACGCTGTCTGCCGACACGACGCGGCGCCTGATTGGTGATGATGAACACGGCTGGGGCGACCACGGGGTGTTCAACCTCGAAGGTGGCTGTTATGCCAAGGTGATCAATCTTTCCAAGGAGCATGAGCCATTGATTTATGCCACCACGCGACAGTTCGGCACCATCCTGGAAAATGTAGGCATGGGCACGCGCCATCGCCGGCTGGATCTCAATGATGACCGGCTGACGGAAAATACCCGCGCGTCCTATCCAGTCACCCATATCCCCAACGCGATTTATCCCGGTATTGGCGGCCACCCCAAAGATATTGTCATGCTGACCTGCGATGCCTTTGGTGTCTTGCCACCGATATCGCGCTTGACGTCAGAGCAGGCGATGTACCATTTCCTCTCGGGTTATACCGCCAAGGTCGCTGGCACCGAGACAGGCATCGATACACCCACGGCAACCTTCAGCGCATGCTTCGGCGCGCCATTCATGCCGCTGCACCAGTCGTTCTACGGCAAGCTGCTGGGCGAAAAAATCCGCAAACACAATGTGCGTTGCTGGCTGATCAATACCGGCTGGTCAGGCGGGCCGTACGGTGTCGGCGAGCGCATGGATATTCACCATACCCGCGCGATGTTGAATGCGGCATTACACGGTGAACTGGATGATGTGCCGATGGATATCGACCCGATCTTCCGCGTGGCAGTGCCCAGGCATTGTCCGGGTATACCCGATGAAGTGTTACAACCGGCGAGCACCTGGAAAGATGCCGCCGCCTACGAGGCACAGGCGCGTGCAGTGGCGCAGATGTTTCAGGATAACTTCCGTCACTTCATCGACGAGACCGATCCGGAAATCTGTAATGCGGGGCCGGTGGTGAGTTGATGGTTAGTAAAAAAATGGATCAGAATAATTAAAGGGGCCGGTGACAAATAATAATCGATTTCTTTACTAATTGATTATTATTTGTCACCGGCCCCAGATAACTACAACGTCTTATAACCGCATTTAAAACTGATATGCCAGCCCCAGCGTGACAACGGGGTAGACATCAAATTCTTCAATATCGTCTTGAAGTTGCGCAGCTTCCACATCCAGGTCCGCCTGTGACACTGTTGGCGTCGCCGAGGTTTCTACCAGGCTGACTTTTGGTGACCCCTGTAATAATGCGCCAACCTCGAACATGAAGCTCAGCTGGCTGTTATGTTCGGCGGCGTTGCCCCAGCCTACGCCGAGATATGGCGCACTGCTGTCAAATGTGACTGCACTTTTTAAGCCAACCGTCCCGGCGTAGGTGGTGTTACCCACTTCGACGTCAGTGCCACTGGCGTTCCCTGTGAGTTCATTGTTATTGATGAAGTAACCGGCGCTTACGCGAAATCCGCCGCTGAATGGGTGCCAGTCGACTAGAATTCCATAGGTGTTCCAGTCGAGATCGTAGTTGTAGTTCAGGCCGCCATCGGTGTCATCATCATCTAAACCAATGGTATTGTACTGGCCGCGTATATTGATTGACTCGGTAATCCCGTAGGTTGCATCAATTCCGTAGCCTAAAGTGCCAGCGTGCACCCCTATGCCTATGCCTGTTCCTTCTGCCTGCCCTGTCGTGGAGAAGACAATAGACAATATCGCCGTCGTGCTTAATAAAACATTCCTCATCTGGTTTCTCCGCCTGTCAGTGTATTTATAAAAGCTGAACCTTAATAATAAGCGCTATGGAGACAAAATAAAAGAAACTATGTGGAGATGGTAAATAGTTCTACCGCCCATCAGCATTGAATCAGTCAATCAGGATCGATCGAGGGGCGCAGGAGACGCCTTTTTTGCAACAAAGCTCAAAAACGCCCCAAAAAAAGTAAACTGCGTACTAAATTACATGCCCATCTGTATTATCCTCGCCGTCTCGCTTGCCCAGATGCCTTGTTATAGAGTAACCAGTGCGTGTTCTTGTACACACAGGAGTGTCGCTGCTGTATTCAAAAATCACGGGCTGGATAGCTATTAACCCTGGTGCTGGAAGCAGTTGTCCTCTGGCGCGTTTTGATTTAGGCTTCTCGTGTAGTTATATAATTGACTGGCGGTAAAGGAGTACAACATGCTTGTATATATAACCAACAGAAAACTCACCAAAATTCCTGACACCAATCCTGCGTCTAATCGCCTCAGCGAGATAGGCTCAAAGCTAAATAAACGCACCAACCAGTATGGTGACGCTATATTTAGCGGGATTTCCAATACAAACAACAGCAGTATCAAGTTCTATCCTCGCGGACAGGAACAAGATCTGTTCGATAGTATTGATCCTGCCGAGTACAAAAAACCGTGGACTGTACTGCTGCATGGCTTTCATCAGGACGTAAACGAAACTATTAAAAAAGCACAATTCCTGATTGACCATCAGGGCGTTAATGTTGTGCTGTTCTCCTGGCCATCGCATCCAAATCCAGTCAAATCATTTGATGCGAGCACGTTCAAGGATTACATAAGGGACTATGTGAAAACGGTCCTGTTTAAACTTGGGCGGCCCAGTCTTGCCACGTTGTTTGTCGGTGAGTTGGGAAAGTGGCTCAGGGATTTTGTTTCAAACTATGTGCCGGCGAGGAATAATGCCGAAGCGTCGACAACTGACTTTTATAATGCCCTGGAAATGCTGCATAAAAATTTATTGCCACGCGTGCGTGGCAATAAGGTGACGCTGCTCGTGCATAGCATGGGTAATTACCTGTTGCAGAATGCGATTAATGATAAACGTTACCTGCCCATGAAGTTTGTCAATATTATTTTGCACCAGGCCGATGTCGAAGCTTCCACTCATGCGGAATGGGTGCCAAAACTTACCAGCAGTGCTACTGGCGATGTATATATAACCGTTAACGTATTTGACTGTGTGCTTGCTGCATCGAATATTCTGCATCGTTACAGGCTGGGCAATAAAAATGTCGAGCGCCTGGGGCAGTCCGTCAGGGTGAAGCCTGACGGTGTATACCAGGGTTATGTACACGGCATCGTTAACTACCTGGATTTTACCGATGGCTTCGGTGTTGAATCGGAGCATGAGATATTTACCTGCACTGGCATTGATATAAACCGTGAACCGATCAGGGCGGGTAAGAATGATGTGGATGACAAAATATTTCACCTGATTGGCAGGATCATCAGAAGTGAAACCAATGATGGATTGCCTGCTGGGCCGGGCTACGGTAAGAAAGGAATATCCAGAATGTCGACCTTGCCCAATATTTTCAAACCCAGATGGATTGTCGAGGATGAAAGTCTTTGTGATGATGAGGAAAGTGTTTGCTTCCTGGATTCATGCCAGGACTATACAGACCCTTACAGGCCCGAGCCTGAAGTGATTCCCGAACTGGAAGATTATTGACGTGCGCGTGTAACAAGTTTCCGATAATCATTAAATGTATCCACACTATGAAGGTCAGGCATGATGAAGGACAAAGACTGCAAGGCTAATTTTGAAACAGTGCTTAAAGGCGAACTGGATTTGCTCGATGAACTCCGCAAGCAAACAGCAAGTGATACAGATGATGATGTGTTTCAACGTGCGCACGATCTGCATCTCGCCGGGCTGGCTTTTTCCGGGGGCGGGATTCGCAGTGCGACCTTCAATCTCGGTGTCATTCAGGCGCTGTCCAGGTACGGCGTACTGGGGCGATTCGATTATCTTTCGACGGTTTCCGGGGGTGGCTATATCGGCGGCTGGTTGTCTGCGCTGTTGCATCGACAGGCGGCGACGAACGATATTGTTACACAACAGGATGTCGAAAACTTTCAGTCATGTTTGAAGCCGCACCCCAAAGATAATGGTGAGCAATGCAGCGACGAAGTTGTCGGTTTTCCGCCGGTTGAGCACATGGCGGTGCGCTACCTGCGACGTTACAGTAATTACCTGTCGCCCCGGCTGGGGATGTCGGGTGATATGCTTGCAGTGGTTTCGATATTTTTACGAAACCTGACCTTGATACAGCTGGCCCTGATCAGCCTGGTGGCAAGCATCCTGTTGCTTGCCCACACTTTTGTTGTTGGCACGGTGCTGTTTACCAATGACACCCCCTGGCTGTTGACCGGGCTTGAGCATATCGGCGCGTTTGTTGGTGTTGATTTGCCGCAGTGGCTGCAATGGCTGACTGTATTCATAAGTTCTTCCTGGTTATATGTCGCCAGTACACTTGCGCTATTTGTTTCGGTCTGGCGGGCGGGCCGGCTAATGGCGCTGCGCGGAATACCTTGGAATAAACGCACATCGGCCAGTTATGCCGTGCATTACAGTGTGATCCTGCCGTGTATTCTTGCCGCATGGTGGTTTTCGGCTGCGATAGTGACGCGTCCGAGCGTATCATTGCTAGAGGCGGGTTCGAGCTGGCACACGTTTCTATGGATATCGGTACCAGGTATATGCTATGCCGGCGCCTGGATTCTGGGTTTTTACTCCAGACGGCGCACGATGCCGACCGGGGAAAGCCTTGCCAGGGAGGATGAAGACATTTCTGCATTTGCCCTGTTAACGGCCACTTTATTCTCGGGTGCCTTGCTTGGAGCTTTGATCTACGCCGCCCATTGCTACATCCTGCAGGTGTCCAGTGCAGGGGCAATCGATGTCTGGTATGCAGTTGGATTTGGTACGCCGTTATTTATTCTGGGGCTATCGCTTGTAGTTACCTTGCATATCGGTGCGGTACGGCGATCCTTCACTGAAGATGACAGGGAGTGGCTGGCACGACTGGGTGGCTTTTTGTTGATGTATGCAGCAGGCTGGGCGCTGATTTATTCCCTGGTGTTGTATGCGACGCCGTTCGTACACTGGCTTGCCGCGGGCGGCCTGGTTGCACTGGTTACATGGGCCGTCGGCTCGGGTCTGGGTGCCAGGTTTGCAAGTGGATCTTCGAGCAATGAAGCAACTGACAGCATTGGCTGGAAAGGCGTAATCTCACTTATCGCGCCCTGGCTTTTTGTAGCAGGCCTCGCTGTCATTGTGACTTATGGCACGCAAGTTATACTCCTGGAAGTGCTTACAGATGCGGGTTATGTGAAGCCGCCGGAGAATGATTTTTCTATCGCCGTGTTTTCCATTCTGCAGCAATTGCATGAACTGCCTGTGCTGGGCACTCTGTTTGCGTTCGCTTGTATGGGTGCACTATTTGTGGCGATAGCCCTGCGTCTCGATATCAATATGTTCTCCATGCATGCCCTGTATAGCAATCGACTGGCGCGTGCCTACCTGGGAGCATCGCGTGCCGGCAAACGTGAACCCAATCCTTTCACTGGTTTTGATATCGATGACGATCCGCAGTTTGCGGATCTTGCTCAACAACGGCCTGTTCACATCATCAACACCGCGATCAACATGACGGGCGGTGACGACCTGGCATGGCAGACACGCCGGGCAGCATCTTTCAGCTTCACGCCATGCTGGTCAGGCTACGAGACGATCAGCAGCCAGGGCAAAAAACTGGGAACATACCGTCCGACCCGGCAGTACGCAAAGGGGCGCAGCCTGGGTACATGGGTGGCAGTATCGGGTGCCGCGGCAAGCCCGAACATGGGTTATCACACCTCGGCGGCAGTCGCGGCTTTGATGACTGCTTTCAATCTCAGGCTCGGACGCTGGTGTGGAAATCCGGATCCCGTGGGTGAGGATAATAGTGTCTGGCAGCAAAGAAGCCCGCGCTTCGCCGCGCAACCTATTATTTCAGAGCTCACCGGATCAGCTAACGCTCAGTCTGACTGGATCAACCTGACTGACGGCGGGCATTTCGAAAACCTTGGTGTCTATGAACTGATTCGCCGGCGCTGCCGCTTGATTGTGGTGACAGACGCTGGCTGCGATCCAGAGCACCAGTTCGAAGACCTGGCAAACATGGTGCGCAAGTGCTGGATAGATTTTGGTGTGAATGTCCGCTTCGATAATTTTGAAGCGATGCACCTTATAAAGAACAGCCGTTATTGCGGTGCCCGTGGTGCGGTGGGTCGTATTCAGTATAACGAAGGAGATAGCAAAGCCGATGGTGTCATCATATATCTAAAGGCATCAATGACCGGTGATGAATGGCCGGACATACGCCAGTATGCTGACTGTAATAAAGATTTTCCACACGAGACCACGGCAGACCAGTTCTTTGATGAAAACCAGTTCGAGGCCTATCGGCACCTGGGTTACAAGGTGGCAGCACGGGCGGTTACGGAAATGAACAGGAAGCTGGAGCTGGACATGAAAGATGCACCCATCGTAGAAATAGTTGAGAAGCTACTCGAAAACATGCAGTTGTTTGAGCTGGCGAAGGCGGAGTAACACAAAGGTTAAAGCTTCTGCTTCCACATTTATCTTTTCATCATAAGATCAGAGGTCAGAACGCATTTTTCCGCTAACAATAAGCTAATTCTGTGTGCCGATCCCTCGCGTTACTCGCCTTAAATCATTGCTTGCCTTGCGTGATCTCCTGCAATGTCTTAATCATGCGTTCCGGTTCCATGCGTTGCTTATAATCTGTTTCGGCATGCATGGCCCGCACCACGCCTGTCGTGTCGATCACGAAACTGCCGGGTACGGGTAATACGTTTCGAGTGGCGCCATTGAAAGCTTCTATATCCAGTCCGTGGTTTTTATAGACACTGACAAGAGCTTCTGGCAATTCATAATACAGCCTGTAGGCTTTCATCACCTTGCTGTCTAAATCGCTCAAGACTTCGAACGGGTAGCCGTCTTTTTTGATCTGCTCGGCTGATTTATCCGGTTGTTGCGGTGTGACGGTAATTAACTGTGCGTTGTACTTTTCAAACTCGGGCAGGTTTTTCTGTAGCACGTGCAAATGCAGATTGCAGAACGGGCACCAGGCGCCGCGATAGAACACCAGTATGACCGGGCCTTTTTTGAGTTCGTCTTTGAGGGTGACGGACTTGCCGAAAGCATTTTTCAAACTAAAGTCAGGCGCTTTTTCACCGACCTTGATGCCGGGGTCTGGCATGTTGGCAGCCAGCGTTTTGCCGGCCTTCTCCATGATGGCCTTGTCTGCTGCCGAAAAATCCGAGGGCGCAGATCTGGATTTTTCTATGAACTGGTTCAGCGCATCCTGGTAACTGCTCGTGCTGTCGCTTGCGAATGCCAGTTGCGTGGTCAACAACGTTAAAGCGATGATTAAGTATCGCATCTCGATATCCTCATGAGTAGTTTCAGTTCCGGGTGAATAAGCCGGGTTGGAGAGTAATTATTGCTTTTGATTTAACTGTTCGCAGATCCGGTAAAAATAAGGAGGTGGTCAATCACGGTGCTGAGTCCACGGCTCAAAAATTACGTCCGGATATTCCAGTAATACTATCATATCTGATTTGGCATGCCCGACACAGCACAGGCCCTTGCCGGCTTCCATAACTTCTTCGAGCAGGGCAAATGGCTGGTCGTCCGGGTAGTCTATGCTGCCGGCGAGCGGCTACCAGAATACTTACACCGGGCTCGACGTTGATGTGATCGCCGATGTTGCGCACTGTAATTCTGTGAGTCATGCAGGCAGCTTATTGCATTATGGTTTATTCGGGAAAACAGATTCGGTACCCGTTTCTCGCCAAAATTAACATGTCGGCCTGATTAAAAGTGATTAATCACTGCGACTCTGTTCCATTATGCGCTGAGGTCACTATAAACTGGTGATACGTTTGACTAATTCCATCAAGATTCAAGGGGGCCTGAATGTTCCAGAGTGAGTTTATCCAGAACCTGCTGCTCCTGCTGGTATGGAATATGGGAGAATTGCTTGTGTTTGGTACTGTGATGGTGCTGCTGCAAATAGTCTTGTTCGCTCACCAGGGACAAAAATTATGGGACCGCTCCTCTGCGATTGATATTTCATACTCCTTCATCCTGGCTTTTTGCACGCCATTTTTTTACCTGCTGCCCATCGCGATAGTAGATAGACTGGTGCAGCTAAATCCGACACTGGCGACACTTCCCGAGCGGCTGTCCGATGGTATTCCGTTGCTGGTACAGGTATTGATAGCAGTATTTATTATCGACTTCATTGGCTACTGGCGCCACCGGCTGATGCATACCCGATGGCTCTGGCCCATACATGCAATACACCATAGCTCTAAACGGATGGACTGGTTGTCGACCGAACGTTTTCACGTACTTAACTACTTTGTTACGCTGACGATTAATGTCGTCCCGACCCAGTTACTGTTTGGCCCGGAAGTCGCACTGCTGGGTGCATTCCTGCGACGGTTATATAACTTTCTCATTCATGCCAACGTACGCATGGACTATGGGATTCTTGGCTATCTCTTTGTCAGTCCGCGCTTTCACCACTGGCACCACAGCGTGGACACGGCTGCTGCCAATAAAAATTACTGCACGTTTTTTTCCTGTATTGACCGGGTGTTCGGTACTTTCTATCTGCCGGAGAATAAGCGTTATCCCGATGCAGTCGGTGAAGGGGAGCATATTAGAGAGAACCTGGTTGTGCAGTTCATGCATCCCTTTAAAGTGTGGTTGTCGTGGTTTAAAACAATCGGGGGCAAAGCCGGTTATTGAATCAACGGGACCTTATCCATGCCCTACGCGCTAATGTATAACCCAGCGTAACAACACGCACCAAGCATTGATGGTCGGTGAAAAATGAAACGTGGGGTCGGGGTAAAAAATCAGTTCTGCATTTTTACCCTGGCCCCGGCCCGTTTCTCTATAT
>CAWKAL010000130.1:0-4691 GCA_963847575.1 uncultured Gammaproteobacteria bacterium | reverse complement strand
ACACACCAGCATACCGTCAACCAGCCGTTGCTGGCCGATAACACGGGATGCGATATGGGCGCGTACCGCGTCAAGTTTTGTCCTGTTTTCATCATCGATGATCGATGATGCCCCGGGTTTCGCACTGCTGGCGGATGCGGATGCGGATGGATGCATGATGGGTACCTTATGTATAGATGAAAATGAAGCGATGCAACGATCGGCGGGATAGACGCCTGAGTCACCAATATCGCACGTGCGCGCCTGAATGGCTATATATACATAACATTTTGTAAGGGATTTTGTTCACAGTCATGACTTTTAGGCTGCAAAACCCGGGTGAGGTGACACAAACGTCATGCTAGATGGCAGATTAACAGTCCGCTAAATCGCCTGGATCAAAACAGTGCTTAACCATACTGAAAGAGTTGCCAGCTGCTTTATGAATGTTATTTAAGATTTCATTAATATTAGTTTTTGTGCATACACCAGGTTAATTTCAATTGTCATCCAGAGTAAGCGTGTCTGCCAGTGATTATCGAGAATTATTCTGATTGGAACTAGTTCTCATTTGTCGCCGACCCTTTTATTATTCTTTGCCAAAATACCTTATGGTTATTGTCTCCAGTTCACAAAGCGACATTGCTCAGTGGTGTGGAGCGTTTTCGCGTAGCATCCGCTGCAGCTACTTGTTAGCGTTTTCATTTATATATTTACCGTTAAGTATTTACTAATGCGTCGCGAATCTGCATATAGGCAATTAAAAATTCAAACAACATTCGCCAAAAAAGCTCCATAAACAGGAAGCAGAATATGAAGAAAGCTATAAGTTTAGTTTGTTGCTTTATATTTAACGATTTCCATATCAACTCTTTTCCGTTTTCATATGTGGCATTTATAAATTGATACTTACCTATGATCCACGTAAACAAGAGCCATATTCCGATTGGTAATATAAATGCGCCAATGTAATAAAATATTATTAAAACTTCAGTGCTAATAAAGCTTTTAAAAGTAAGAAAATCCATTATGTATTATTAAATACCTATGTTATTTATTGTGACGCTAACGTTTAAATTAAGCAGCGCGGCGCTTTTTCTGCGCCCCGCGTAAACCCATTGTTAAATGACGACATTCGGTAGCTCCGTCACTTTCTCTAGAATACACAATGGAGAAGCTTCTGAAAGCTCTTTATAATCGCCAAACCCCCAGAGAACGCCAATTGAACGTAAGCCGTTTTTTTGAGCAGATTCAATGTCTACAGCTCGATCACCAACCATTATTGCCCGATTATCTATGGTTCCAGAATCTATCAATCCGGCTAATTGAGCTTCCTTTGTGATTCCAATATCGCCTCCATTCACAAAGTCAAAATATTCGTTCAAGCCAAATAGAGACAATATCTTCTCTGCAAAGTCTCGGCGTTTGGAAGTGCAGACGCCGAGTCTTAGGCCTGAGTTTGTCAATTGCTCAAGTACTAACGGCATCTCGGGGTAGACAGTATTTTCCGAATATCCAATATCGGAATAACGTTCTCGATAAGTAGATACAAGTAAAGTAACATGGGCTGCGCTAATACCATGCGCGAGCTTCAAAAATGTCTCGTCAAGCGGAGGGCCAATTTCCTTTGCTATTGCGCTATCAGAAAGTGTGCTGAATCCATGACTTTTTAGTGCATGATTAAAGCATCGAATAATTCCCAGGCTAGGGTCGCTAATTGTGCCATCAAGGTCTAGGACTAAATTCGTGCAGTCAAACTTCATTATTGGCCCAGTCATTTAACGTTTGAGTTGTGGGGTGGCGTAGCGAAGTGGATTGTCCCACACGAACGACTTGTTATAACCCATCTTTAATGAACCTGATTGTATATGAGTTATGCGCTTTCTTGCCGGCCACTAAGTTTGTTACCTGCGCCACAATAGTATATGCCCCCCTCCGGATCACTATCCTCCAAGATTAAATCTAGTGCTGGGTCACCCATTATAAATGCTGGTGCTTTGGGCATCGTACCACTGCTTTTAGCATAATCACGCTCACCAAAGATTGCTTTGTCATTTGGGTCTAGGACATGGTAGTTAACACTAAATGAAAGATTACCCATTGTCTCTGGAGATACACCGGGCATCAGTAATGCAGCGACAATTAATTGATTGGGCTTTGCCTTTTTGAGTCTTTATATAGTTACGCCATGACTTGAAGGTGTACGAGAAATTGCGGTCAGTACAGAAAATCCTCTCAGGTTAGAAATAATTATGCTTTGAACCCAAATATTCACTGGAGAACATCCTGCGTCTTGACCATCCTGAAAAAAAGCTCAGGTCATGCTTCGTTGGCGCGCCGCAGGCGGGCCTCGACACGAGCGGTGTTTAACAGACTGTTGTCGACCACTTCGGGATACAGGTGATAAAACTTTTCTATTTCGAAAACGTAATCGCTTGCGGCCTGCTCCAGGCGTTGCCTGACCGTGAGGGGCAGGCCATCCATCATCAACAGCCGTGGCGCGAGCCGCTGCAGGTAGAGATCGCAAAGCCGCTGGCATTCCGGGTCCTCCCACTCATCTCTGATCAGACAGGGCGGAAAGTCGTCCGCGGTCTGCTCGAGGCGTTCGAACCAGGCAGCCTGTGGCTTGCTGCCGGCACGGTTTTCGACTAACTGCTGCAGGCGGTAGTTGACTGGCGGCTGGTAGGCCGCCTGCAACGCTGAATCCGGATCCGGCACCGCGAGCTGCGCCGCCGGAATGGGAAGCCACTCTGGAGGTGGGACAGGCCGCCTGATATCTTCCTCATTGACGCAGGAATGCAGCAGTGCGAGGGGACTTTCGTCGCTGCCATCCAGCAGCCAATATTCGTAACGATCCGCCGCCTCGAAAGGCACACGGGCGGTGCTGATCGCCTTGAAAAGCCGCTGGCTGTCTGAGCGAACCCGTTCAGGTTCCAGAGTGGGTCGGATGACGCGGGTCTTCAGCTGATCCCCTTCGATAGTCACTATAAAGGCAGGATTCACTCTCGGATCGTGGCAGAAGGGTGCATTAAGTGTTTTCTGGTTTTCGTCCTGCGCATAGCGTATTGCCCAGTTCTTCCCGTCCAGGCTCAGGGCACGCGCCCAGCCCATTTCGGCGACCTGGACGACACCGACATACGGCAGCAGCAATCGTTTGGAGTACACTCTGATCATGTCAGACTCTTCCCACCTTGTTCGAACATCTTGACCCGATCCACTCGCGATTCGGCGGTGGTGTTAGCGTTTAACCCGACAGCCTGGTAAGAAGCTTACGGGTAACGTTATTTCAATTAACTGTTTCCACATTTTTCGAATTTGATTCAGATGCTTCATCTATTCTTTTGAGCGCATCGTCTGAGTTAAGGGCCGCGTGAGGTTTTTTCGCGAGTCCCGCTTGAACGTATTTTGATGTGTTTGATTAATGGAAAGTCACCTAAAACAGGCCCGACATATTTTGGAGTTCCATTTTGTACGTAACCATTTCGTTCGTAAAATTCTTTTGCAGGGAGACTACTTACCGCTTTAATTACCTTAATATTCGACAACTGAGCATGACTTTCTAGCCTGGCTAACATATTTTTGCCTACGCCTTTATAAAGTACTTTTGGCACAACATAAAGAAGCATGATTTCTTCTCCTGAAATGCATGAAAAGCCTACTAAATTATTGTCATGATCTTCTGCTACAACGCAAAAGGTATTTTCTGACTCAATCCAGTTCCTGACATTGGTTGGTGTTTTATTATCCAGCCATTGCGAGATAGTATCTTTATCGTGATTATAGAAAGGGGCGCATATTGTATTGATTGATTCAATTAATACGTCGCATGCCTTTTCTGCATCTGATGCTTTTGCCACTCTATAAGTTATCACAACTTTATACACATAACGTTTCAGCTAACAGACGTGTTATATGAGTACAATGTCACCACCACATTTTTTAACAAAATTATTTAGCGCTTTAATAGATGAGACCCGATAAATTTCTTTGCCTTTACCACGCAACTGAATCTCGTTAAATAATTTAGGCGTCCAAAACTTAGGCGATAAACGCAAATACTTCCAGCTTGCCAATGTGCCTTTCATAACAGAACTACCTTCAGGCCAACCTTCGGGCTTTACAAAAAAACTTTTAAGCAGCCTTTTTGTAACCCACCAATAGTGAACACTATACGGTAGATCAAGATATATGAGGGTATCAGCTGCATCGACACGCGACCAAAATGACTCTAAGGTCCCTGGTCTTTCAATTATCCAATTGTCAGAATCAATCAATTCAGCATGAGCCTTTGAGTACTCTTCTGCTGAAACCCGTGCACCATTTTGTTTGTACTCGATTAAGTCCAATGCGCATAGTTTGATATCAGTAGCCGCTGATAGTTTTCTACTTAGCGTTGATTTACCACCGCCAGGCTTTCCGAACACCATTACTTTTTTCATACTTTAACTATACAAATGAATATTATATTTTAAAAAAAGATTACATATGATGTCAGGTATGCAGCCTATCTCCATACTTTTCCATCCATGCTCCAAGTTTCTGCATTGAATTACTTGTCACTTCTTCTTCTATTTCTTTTATGAGACCATTCTCGAATAGATATCTCGCTTCTCCTTCTACAACCAGGTCTGGAGTTTCAGAAAGCGAATAGATACATCGCCACTGGCGCGAAAGATTGTCTCCCTCTGTCACTGGTGAAGATAACGCTGTAA
>CAWKAL010000129.1:0-10139 GCA_963847575.1 uncultured Gammaproteobacteria bacterium | reverse complement strand
CGCTAAACAAATCAAAATCGGTAATACCGCCAGCTGCGAGCTTCGACTGAATTTCCAGTAAGCGGTTCATATCACCCGTGGCTTCCTTGACACCGACAATATTGGGCACCCGGGCCAGCGCCACCACGGTATCGGCGTGCATATCGCAGGCGGTGCGCCCCGGTACGTTATACAGTATCTGCGGAATATCCACCGCTTCGGCCACGGCTGTATGGTGCATGATCAGGCCGCGTTGCGGCGGCTTGTTGTAGTAGGGGGTCACCAGCAGGCAGGCATCGGCGCCGCCGTCTCTGGCGCAACGTGTGAGGTCGATCGCTTCCCAGGTCGAGTTGGCACCGGTACCGGCGATCACCGGGATCCTGCCCGCCACCATCTCGACCGTGCGCCGCATGACATCGCAGTGCTCCTTCATGTTGAGGGTGGCCGATTCGCCGGTGGTGCCCATGCTGACAATCGCCGCAGTGCCGTTGTCGATATGAAATTCGACCAGCCTGGCCAGACTTTCATAATCCACACTGCCATCGGAATGCATTGGCGTAACCAATGCGACCATACTGCCTCGAAACATAGACCGGACACCCTGGAATAGAGCGAAACCCTGCAACACTGAGTACCAGCTGGTACGCCCGCGGGCCGCTGAAAATGAGGCGCACAGTTAAGCAACTTTCCGGGTTTATTTCAATGCAAACGAGACCTGTTTTCGACCCAGCATACCACCGGCAGTTTCCGACTAAATGCAACCCAAGTTGAAGCCAGATCCCGGCAAGCCGGAATCCAGTGACTATACTTGTATCTGGACCACTAAATGAAGAAAACACGCTATGAACCACACCCAGCTTAATGGCGAACGCCGCAATTACAGCCGTGTACCGTTTCAGGCAGAAGTTCTGATGCAAAGCGGTGACGAAGAATGGAGCTGCAACCTGCTGGACATTTCACTCAAGGGCATGCTGGTCGAGCCGCCGGACAATCTTGACATCGACACCACGAAGCCCTGCGCGGTCGCGCTGTTCCTGGGCGAAGACGCGTCAATCCACGCCCGGGTCACTATCACCCACAACGAGAAAGGCCACTGGGGCCTGCAGTGGAAACACATCGACATCAACAGCCTCAAACACCTGCGCCGCCTGCTGGAGCTCAACCTCAACGACCCTGCCCTGCTCGGTCGTGAACTCGCCGAACTCGGCTAGGCAGGGGTTAATCCGGGATAATTCATACAGGTGCGGGCTCGCACCTGTTTTTCATTGTGCAGTTTGTTTAGACTGCTCGCTCCCTAAATAACATACACGAAATACAGCCATGTCAGACCAGATGGTAATTACTGCGCTCGGCGCTGACCGCCCCGGCATTGTAGACGAACTCAGCCAGGTGCTTTACAGCCAGAATCTCAATATCGAAGACAGCCGCATGAGCAGCCTGGGCGGTGCATTTGCAATCCTGCTGCTGGTGACCGGTTCCAAACAGGCGATTGATGAATTCATCGGCAAAACCAGACAAATCGAAGCGGCCCTGCAAATGCAGCTGCTGGTAAGAACCAGCGAACAATGCGACAACAGCCAAACCGCTTGTGCCCTACCAGGTCGAAGTTGTCGCCATGGACCACCCCGGCATTGTGCATAACCTGGCGAGCTTCTTTTCCAGTCGGCAGATCAATATCGTTGACCTGGAAACCGACAGCTACCCGGCAGCGCACACCGGCACCCCGATGTTTTCCATGCTGATGACCATTGGCGTCCCTGCAGAGATGTCGATTAAAAAACTGCGCGCAGAATTTCTCGACACCTGCGACGAACTCAATATGGATGCCAGCCTGACCAGTATCTAGTCACAACAACATCAACAATTTCAAGAAAAGCACTATGAACAGCATTGGTAAAAAAGTTAAAAACTTCAAACTCCCGGCCACGGGCGACAAATCCATCAGCCTGGCTGATCTCAAAGGCCAGAACCTGGTACTGTACTTCTATCCCAAAGACAGCACCCCGGGCTGCACCACCGAAGGCCAGGATTTTCGTGATGCAAAAGCAAAATTCAGCCGGCAGAACACCGTGATACTTGGCGTCTCACGCGACAGCATTAAATCGCATGAAAACTTCAAGACCAAACAGAAATTCAATTTTGATCTGCTGTCCGACGCGGATGAAACCCTGTGTCGTGAATTTGATGTTATCAAGCTGAAAAACATGTACGGCAAACAGGTCATGGGCGTCGAACGCAGCACTTTTTTAATCGACAGCAAAGGCATACTCAGGCAGGAATGGCGCAAGGTAAAAGTCAAGGACCATGTCGCCGAAGTGCTGGCAGCAGTCAAAGCATTGAACAAAACGAATAACGAATAACGAATAACGAATAATGAATGAATAATGAATAATGAATAATGAATAATGAATAATGAATAATTTTAAAATTCTCAGAAACCTGGCGCAATATCTTTTTTCACTATTCACAACATGCAAGCGGACAATACAGGCAGTAAATATTTATGGAATACGTGATTGCCGCATTCATTTTCGGCCTGTCCGGCGGTCTTAAACCTGGCGCACTCAGTATTTTTGTGATTCACGAAACATTGCAGCGCGGCGACCGCGCCGGACTGCTCGCCAGCTTTGCGCCATTTGTCTCTGATGGCCCGATCATTCTGGCCATGCTGTTTATTATTTCGAATGCCAGCCATCTGCAATACTTCACCGTGTTTATCTCGACTGCAGGTGCGCTCTACCTGGTGTACATTGCGTACACTATCTGGCGCGGCGCCGACTATTCAGCCGGCAGTCGGGAAACACCGACGACATTTTTTACCGCGGTTAAAATTAACCTGCTCAATCCTGCACCCTATATGTTCTGGTCCACAGTGGGTGGTGCGTATTTAATACGTGGCACGCCATTGCAGGGCGGGATTTTTATAGTGGTGATGCTGACGACGCTGGCGCTCAGCAAGTTTGCAGTCGCAAAAAGCATTGCCCTGCTGGGCGCACGTTCTGAAAGGCAGGTGCAGGATACTATTTTAAAATGCCTGGCACTGCTGTTACTGGTGTTCGCTGCGCGATTGCTATACCAGGGCTGGCACAGCATCGTGATGTAATAGTGCCTGTTGTCTTGAAGAACTTACTGGTATGGATAATACCGCGGTTGCTGGTTATATCGCCGTGCAGTTGCTGGCGCATATGCTTTCTGATCGTTTGATACGCTTTGCGCAACCTGCGCAAGTTCACCATTCATTGCTACCACCTTGTAGCCGCGCGGCACATCGAACATGGCGGCTGGCACATCCGCCTGCGTGTCAATATTTTTGATTTCACTGAGTGACTGGCCATTGCTGTCGATCATATGCATGGGCAGGCCGATAACATCTGTGTGTTCAGCAAGATTCATGCTAGCCAGGGTGCACACGCTCATGAATGCTGCAAAACTGCCGAGGGCACTACGCTGGCTGTCCAGCATGGTCTTCAGCGCATTAAACAGCTGGCCCATTTCGCGGTCACGCATGGCCGCGTGCGAACCAAACACAAACCCGCAATTCTGGCCCTGGGCCAACAGGCTGTATTTTCGGGTGTCATAGCCCGCGATTTTCGGACCCTTGCCGCGGAGCTTCAGCTCAACCCTGGGGCCAGTGACTGCCGAGGCCTGGGCATCACCCCTGCCCATATCAATTACCTGGTGTTTGTCGGGCACCACCATCAGCACGCCATTAGTTCGGTAATCGACCAGCATGTAGCCATCTTCACCTGGCAGGTCCATGCGTGCGCGATGCCCGTCAGACAGCACCTGGGTGGCATGTCCCATACTCAGGATATCAATAACGGTATCTGAATATGCAGGCATGCCAAGCGTTGACAGTGCAGCCAAAAACAACGTGGCAACTCGGGATTTTGCCGGGAAAAAACCGCCAGACATTTGAATCTCCTGAAAAATCAATCAGTCACTAAAAACAATGCCCGGCATTATACGTGATCATGATGCGCAAGTTGAAATCGTCTACGGTATTGCGGGGCTGATGGCTAATATACCCCTAAATGTATATGAGAATCGTTTGCATTTAGATTTGCATTATGTACAATGCAGTCCATCTATGATTCACGTTTAAATACTTCAGGAGAACCAAACATGTTACGCAAAGCCCTCACCCTGGCCGCTGCTGGCGGCATCGCCAGCTTCTCGGCTAACACCCTGGCGGTCACCGATGCAGAATTCGAGGCACTGCAAAATCAGCTCAACGCGCTCGCCGACCGGGTCGAATCAGGGCCTTCGGAGACGGACACTCAAATCGGCGGCTACGGCGAACTGCATTACAACAACACGGGTGATGGCAGCGGGCAACGCAAGAAAGAACTGGATTTTCACCGTTTCGTCCTGTTCGTCAACCATCAGTTCAACAGCGACATCCGCTTCTTCTCAGAATTTGAAATCGAGCACTCCATCGCGGGTGAAGGCCAGAATGGCGAAATTGAAATCGAGCAGGCCTATGTCCAGTTCGACCTGGATGAAGAAACTCGGTTAAACGCCGGTCTATTCCTGTTACCGGTGGGCATACTCAATGAAACCCACGAACCCACAACCTTTTACGGGGTAGAGCGCAACCCGGTTGAAAAAAACATTATCCCGACCACCTGGTGGGAAGGCGGCGCCATGCTCTCGGGCCATAACGACAGCGGCGTGAGCTATGACATTGCACTGCATAGCGGCATCGACGTAGACCCTGTGAGCAATCAATATTCGTAGTGGCCGTACCAAGGTGTCCGAGGCCCCCGCCAATAACTGGGCTGTGACAGGTCGTATCAAATACACCGGCATGGCCGGCCTCGAACTGGCCGCCAGTTTGCAGGTACAGGATGATATTACCCAGGACAGCACAGACAATGTCGACGGTGCCGCGCTGATCGAAACCCATGCTATCTGGAACACCGGCCCGGTAACGCTGAAAGCGCTGTATGCCAGCTGGCGCATCGATGGCGCCGGCGCAGAAGCGCTTGGCAAGGACGTGCAGGATGGCGGTTACATCGAAGCTGCCTACAAACTCAATCCATCACACGGTGTGTTTGTACGCCACAATGTCTGGGATAACGGTGGCGTTGCAGCCGATACTCAACAAGCGCAGTCTGATATTGGCTACAACTACTGGCCGCACGAAGATGTTGTGATTAAAATTGATTACCAGGCACAGGATAAAAATGCCGGTGACAATGACGGTGTTAATGTTGGTATTGGCTATCAGTTTTAACCTGACTCCTGCTGGCCTGGTGGGTCGATATCGACACGGGGCGCCATGCGCCCCGTTTTTTTAATTATTAAGTCATACTATTTTGCGCCATGGGAAAATTGAAACTGTTACTGATTGCAATCACGCTAATGCTTGGCACAGGCGCAGTATTAGCCGGTGGTGTATACCAGCAACCTGATGAATTTATCCGCGAAAGTTTTGGCGCCAGTACGCCCGAGGTCAACGTCTTCTGGCCGGATGAAAACCTGAAACAGGCGATGGCGGACATCCTCGGTCATGCCTACCGCGGCTTGCGCATTCGCTACTGGATGGACGCCGGGCGCAGCGCCTGGATCCTGGATGAAATCGGCAAGGACAAACCAATTACGACTGGCATTGTGATTAACAATAATCGCATTGAAAAAATACGCGTACTGATTTTCCGCGAGAGCCGTGGCTGGGAAGTGCGCCACAGCTTTTTCACCGAACAGTTCGATAACGCCGGCCTGCAGGACAACCTGCAGCTCGATACCTATATTGACAACATCTCCGGTGCAACACTGTCGGTCAATGCGCTCACAAAAGTCGCACGGCTTGCATTGTTACTGCATAAGCAGGTAACACGCGTTGACCCGAAGTAAACCTAAACGCTTCACTGCATTTCTATGGCACCGTCGCATTGGCCTGCTCGCAATGGTGCTGGTGATTGTGCTCGCCATTACCGGCATACTGCTCAATCACACGGAACAACTCGCGCTTGATGAAAACTATGTACAGTCACCGCTGATTCTCGACTGGTACGGACTCGAGCCAGACGGTGAACCTGTCAGCTACCCGGTCGATCAACACCTCATTACACAATGGCAACACCAGCTGTTTTTCGATAACAGCGTTATTACAAGCAATGAACAAAGCCTGCGCGGTGCAATCCGGGCAGAACAGTTTATCGTAATCGCATTTGACAGCGAATTGCTGCTGCTTTCGAATGAAGGCGAACTGGTTGAACGTATCCCGACCGGCACCAGTTTCAGCAACACCCGACGACTTGGTCTGAAATACCTGCGCCCGGTGATTGAAACCAGCGAGCCAATGTATTACATGGCTGACGAACACATCATCGACTGGGACATCATCAGCAACGAAGACATTGCATGGTCAGAGCCTGCAACTATAGACCAGGCACAACGCGATGCCCTGCTACAGGCGTTCCGCGGCAAGGGCCTGAGCATGGAACGCGTCATGCTGGATTTACACAGCGGCCGCATATTTGGCAGTGTCGGTGTGTACGTCATGGATGCTGCCGCGATTGCATTGCTATGGCTTTCGTTCAGTGGGCTATGGGTGTGGTGGAGCCGCCGACAAAAACAGAAAACCAAGCGGCATTATCGTAAGCATCATCGTGGTTAGGAAAGATTTAGAAGCGAAACCGCAGAGGCGCAGAGGTACGCAGAGAAAAACTATTTTTTTAAAAAACGTATTCACCGCAAAGGCACTATACAAGAAATGCTTTCCTGCATGTTAACGTGCGATGCCCCCTACATTAAACATTTCCTTAGCGATTTAGGGGGCGATTTTTTTAAGAATAATTCGGTTTTCTCTGCGACCTCTGCGCCTCTGTGGTTTCGCTTCAAAGCTTTTATACTTTAAATAATCGCAACATTCTAAACCGGGATTTCTTCTTCCGTTGCCTGCTTCACTGACGGCCAGGCGTTGATCACTGCCTGTACCAGGGTGGCCAGCGGGATGGCGAAGAACACGCCCCACACGCCCCACAAACCACCGAACACCAGCACTGCAATAATAATTGCAGCCGGATGCATGTTGACGACTTCTGAGTAGAGCAGTGGCACCAGTACATTGCCATCCAGAAACTGCACCACCAGGTAGGCAATCATTACATACACAAAATCCGGGCCCGCGCCCCACTGGAACCAGGCGATCATCGCCACCGGTATGGTCACCGCGACAGCACCGACATAGGGAATAATCACCGACAGGCCGACAAACAGGCTGAGCGTAGCCGCATAGTTCATCCCCATCGCGGCGAGTGGTATGAAGGTCGCAACACCGACGATGACTATTTCCAGCATTTTGCCGCGAATGTATTTCGCCATCTTGCTATCGACATCGCGCCACACCTGCGAAGAAAGATCACTGTCCTGTGGCAGAAATCGCGTGAACCAGTACAGGATCTGATCCTTATCCTTTAGCAGGAAAAATACCAGCAAGCGGTACTACAACCATGAACACCAGCAGGGTGAATACGTTCACCACCGAGCCGAGTGATATCGAAACAATTGTTTGTCCTACGTTAACCAGCTCCGCATTAAAACTCGACAGCATTTCCTTGATCTGGCTTTCGGGAAACACCGGGTATTTTTCCGGAATGGCCATGATCAGCTGCTGAAGCTTGTTGAGTATTTGCGGGAATTCCTGCACAAACTGCGACAGCTGTTTTGATACCAGCGGCACCAGTCCGAACAACATCAGCGCCACACTGGTAATAAACACCATGAAGCTGATAATGACCGCGACCAGGCGCGGTATGCCAAACCTGCATAAATGTTTGACCATGCCTTCAAGAACATAAGCAATGACCAGGCTGGCAAGTACCGGCGCCAGCAGGTTGCCCCAGATAAGGATGACAGCAGCACCAAAGATAAGAAACAGCGCCAGGATGACGACCTGGGGATTGGAAAAATGTTTTTGATACCAGGCCTGTAACATTTCGATCATTCTAAGTCCTGCAACATCTGGCGGTAGAAATCATCAAACAGCTTTTCCATGTCGTTAATCACTTCGGTGGCATCACGCCCTTTCACCATATGATCGGTCATCAGTGAAGATGCCGCAGAAAACACTGTCATACTTTCGACCATGGGATAGGTTTGTTTAAGGCGTTTGATAGCGCCGACGACGGTCTCGGATTCAGGCCGCGGTATGTCCTGTGGTTCACCGATTTCATTTGTTACCAGCCCGCCTTTTGACTGTAAAAATTCAGCGTAGTGCAACAGCGAGTTCTGGCGTTCTGCATCCAGCGTCTCGAAAATTTGCAGCAGACTTTTGCCGTCAGGTTTCTGACTCATATTGTTGTATGCATGTCCTTGCAAAATTGCTGGGCAAAGCTGAGCAGTTCATCTGCCGCACGGGATTTGAATTTGTAACGTTGACGCACGAATGAAAACGGCCGTTCAAGCTTGGGAGACAGTTCGACAGCAGTGAGCGTGCCGAGTTTCAGTTCCTTGTTTATGGTTGAGCGTGACACGATCGACAGCCCCATACCGGCTTCGACCGCCCCCTTGATGGCTTCCGGGCTGCTCAGCTCGAAACACACATTGAGGCTTTCGTTATTGCCATGCAGCTCGACATACTTGAGGATCACTTCCTGTGTACCAGAACCGTGTTCGCGACTGATAAACGGATGCTGCACAATATCACTGACCCTGAGCGAGGTTGATTGTGCAAGCGGATGATGATTCGGCATGATAACCACCAGCTGGTCCATGCTGCAGGCTTCAACAATCAGGTTTTTATTGGTTACCGAGCCTTCAACAATGCCAAGATCAATAACATTATTTTCTACCATGGAAACAATGTCTTCGGTATTGGATTCTTTCAGGTTAATACTGACATCAGGGTATTTCGCATTGAATCGGCCAATCAACAATGGCAGTACATATTCCGCAATCGTGGTGCTGGCGCCCAGTGCCACACCGCCACTGACATCGCCGGTAATCTCGGTAATGCTCATGGTCATATCTTCATAGAGCTGCAAAATTCGCTCGGCGTAGACAAACACCTGCTTGCCCACCTCGGTCAGGGTGACGCGATTGTGGGTGCGGTCAAACAAACGCGTATTGAACTGCTCCTCGAGCTGACGGATCTGAAATGTGACCGCAGGCTGGGTCATATGTAATTCTTCCGCCGCCTTGGTGAAATTCAGCAAACGTGCAACCGTGTGGAAAATTTTTAGTCTACGATCTGCCATAATAAGTCTATTGCTTTAGTGCGTTAGTCGCACGGCGAACCTGGTTTGAATCTACACCGGGTTAAAGTCGAGGCGCGGAAGCCTCGAAATGGCATAATGCCACAGAGACAGGGCCGGGTATGTACCCAACTTGTCCACGCCGTCAAAATAGAGGATCTATTTCACGGCGGATATATATTACCACCCATAACTAACAGGATGGAGACCACAGCATGCTGCACACTCTAACACGCCCGGGTTTGACCTTTACAGCCTTCGCCGCGCTGCTCACCGGGATTGCACTCACCGGGGCGTACGCGCCAGACGCCAGTGCCGGCCAGGTTTACAAATGGGTGGATGAAAATGGCGTGGTCACATTCGGCGACAAATCCCAGCGCCCGCCCACCACTCCCTCAGAACGCATCAATATCAAAGCGGGCTCGCCTGCTTCATCCGCTGCAAGCACTGGCGGGGACGATACCGCTGACACTGACGAAGGCAAGCAGGACGCTTCACAGCAGCAAAAAAAACCGGATGACAAACAGGCTGAGCAACCGGCACAGGCCACACCGCCCGCGGCCGAAGAAAAACCCAAAATGCCAGTGGCAGAAAAACGCAAGCGATGCAAGCAGGCACGCGCAGACCTCGCCGTTATCCAGTCACGCGGCCAGGTGCGCGAAACTGATGGCAAGGGCAACACGGTTTATCTTTCAGAGCAGCAAAAGCAAAACCGGATAAAGGCGCTCAACAAAAACATCCGCGAATATTGTCGCTAAACTCACAGGAACATAACCGTGCCCACTTTGCAAGTCAGCACCAATACCAGCATTGTCGATCACAGGCAGTTCGCCATGGACGCATCGAAGCTGGTCGCCGAGATGCTCGGCAAACCCGAAATGTATGTCATGGTCATCATAAATCCGGAATGCAAACTCTTTTTTGGCGGCAATGATGACCCCGCCGCCCTGCTCTCGC
>CAWKAL010000128.1:0-4786 GCA_963847575.1 uncultured Gammaproteobacteria bacterium | reverse complement strand
CACTAGGATGGTCGTAGTTGCATATACTACTGTTGTCTACTAGATTATTTGAAAGAAGTGAGATGAAGAAGTGAAAAGTTGCAATCCGGGAATGTAAAACAGAGGAGCGATCCATTGATCCGTGAAGCACTTTAGATGTGCCTTCGTGACTGATCTGTCGCACCAAATATGCCCTAATGGTGACTATGCTCGGGCATATGATAACAGAATTCCATTGCACCGGTTGAACGAACTTCCGGGTTCGTTACTTGTGCGGTCGGCAACGGCGCTCATTTCTTAACTAACTTAGGAGATGAGCATATGAATGCTGTTGTCGATACCAGTTTTAGCGATTACAAGGTCGCTGACATTTCCCTGGCTGACTGGGGCCACAAAGAAATTGCTATTGCCGAAACCGAAATGCCAGGCCTGATGGCACTGCGCGAAGAATTCGGCACATCGCAACCCCTCAAGGGTGCGCGCATCATGGGCAGCCTGCACATGACCATTCAGACCGCCGTGTTAATCGAAACCCTGGTTGCCCTCGGCGCTGAAGTACGCTGGGTCTCGTGTAATATCTACTCTACCCAGGACCATGCTGCCGCGGCAATTGCTGCACAGGGCATTCCTGTGTATGCATGGAAAGGCGAAACCCTCGAAGAATACTGGTGGTGCACCGAACAGGCATTGAAATGGCCCGACGGTAAGTTACCCAATATGATCCTCGATGACGGTGGTGATGCCACCCTGCTGGTACACAAGGGCGTCGAATACGAAAAAGCCGGCGCGGTACCCAAAGCCAAAGCCGATGATAACGAGGAATGGAAAGCCATTCTTGGTGTTTTAGATCGCAATTTCAAATCCAGCCCGGGCATGTGGCAGGAAATTGCCGCCAGCATCAAGGGCGTGACTGAAGAAACTACCACCGGTGTACACCGTCTTTATGAAATGATGAATAAAGGCCAGTTATTGTTCCCGGCAATGAATGTCAATGACTCAGCCACCAAGTCCAAGTTCGATAACCTCTACGGCTGCCGTGAATCCTTAATCGACAGTATCAAACGCGCAACCGATGTGATGATTGCCGGCAAGATCTGTGTCGTACTCGGTTATGGCGATGTAGGTAAAGGCTGTGCCCAGGCGTTCCGCGGTATGGGCGCCACCGTGATGGTAACCGAAATTGACCCGATCTGTGCACTGCAGGCAGCGATGGAAGGTTATCGCGTCGTTGACATGAATGACGCCTGCAAAATGGGCGACATTTTTGTCACCACTACGGGCAACATGAGCGTAATCAACCATGACCACATGGCTGCAATGAAAAACGAAGCCATCGTCTGCAACATCGGCCATTTCGATTCTGAAATTGACATTGCCTCGCTTGAAAAATATCAGTGGGAAGAAATCAAGCCACAGGTTGATCACGTGATTTTCCCTGATGGTAAACGCATTATCATTCTCGCCAGGGGCCGCCTGGTCAACCTGGGTTGTGCAACCGGCCACCCAAGTTTCGTGATGTCAGCATCATTCACCAACCAGGTAATGGCGCAGATTGAGTTCTTCACCGAGGCTGAAAAATACAATAACGAAGTGTATATCCTGCCTAAAATCCTCGACGAAAAAGTAGCACGGCTGCACCTGGAAAAAGTTGGCGTGTTCCTCAGTACTTTGTCGAAGCAGCAGGCAGACTATATCGGTGTGCCAGTCGGAGGCCCTTACAAGCCTGACCATTATCGTTACTAATCGCTGCTGAAAATCATGAGTAATAATAGTAGAACAGCACCGGTGTTCAGCTGTGAGTTTTTCCCGCCAAAATCCGATGCCGGCATGGAAAAGCTGCATGCCGCTCAGAAACAGTTACAGGAAAAAATGCGTCCTGCATTTTTTTCTGTAACCTTTGGCGCCGGTGGCAGCACCCGCGATCGCACACTGGACACAGTCAATGCCTTAATTACCAACGGTGCCAGCAGTGTGGCGCCCCATATTTCGTGCATGGGTTCCAGCAAGGCAGACATACAGGTATTGCTCGACACCTATATGGCCAATGGCATCAATCGCCTGGTAACCCTGCGCGGTGATATTCCACAACAGGGCGATGCACAGGGCGACATGAAACACGCCAGTGAACTTGTCAGTTTTATTCGCGAGCACACCGGCAATCACTTTCACATTGAGGTCGCAGCGTATCCGGAATACCACCCCGAATCTGCTTCACCTCAGTCTGACTTTGATTTTTTTGTTGCCAAAGTAAAGGCGGGCGCTAATTCGGCAATCACACAATATTTTTATAATGTCGATGCGTATCTGCGCTTTGTCGACAAATGTGAGAGTGCCAGTCTCAATATCGCTGTAGTGCCCGGGATTATGCCGATAACCAATTTCGCCAGCCTGACACGCTTTTCAGATATATGCGGCGCTGAAATCCCGCGCTGGATACGTAAGCAGCTCGAAGCCTACCAGGATGACAGCGAAAGCCTGCGCGCATTTGGTACGGACGTTGTCACTGAACTGTGTAACCAGTTGCTTGACAGTGGCGCACCCGGTCTCCACTTCTACGCTCTCAACCAGGCGAAGGCCACACTGGACATCTGGGATCAACTCAAAACCGACTGCGCGTAACCATTGTGCGCATAACTCGTATTTTTTATTCGGGTAACTTGAGTACAGGAAACACGCTGACACTGGATAAATCTGCCTCGCACCATCTGGTCAGGGTGTTGCGGATGAAACCCGGCACATCGATCATGGTATTCAATAACACCGCATATGAGTACGAATGCGAATTACTCGATGACAATCAATCTGCCACCAGCATTCGAGTCAATGCTCAACATGAATGCCATACCGAGTCATGCCTGAGGATCCATTTATTGCAGGGTGTCTCGCGCGGCGACCGTATGGACATCAGTATCCAGAAAGCGACCGAACTTGGTGTCGACATGATTACGCCGGTGATCTGCAATCGCACCAATATCAGTTTTGATGTACAACGCTCGAAAAAAAAACGCGAACACTGGCAACAGGTCATTATCAGCGCATGTGAACAATCAGGTCGAAGTCAACTAGCTGAACTTTCCGCTATTACCGCTTTTGAACGGGCGCTTCAAGAATCATCACAACAATTAAAACTGGTGCTTGACCCAACTGCCAGTACATCACTACGCAGCCTGCAGCCGGATAATACAATAGCGTTATTGACCGGGCCCGAAGGCGGCCTCACAGAAGGTGAAATTGAACAGGCGAAACAGGCCGGCTTTATCGGTGTATCACTCGGGCCCAGAGTACTGCGCACGGAAACCGCAGGCATTGCTGCCATATCGGCGCTACAGGTTTTATGGGGTGATGCGGGTTAAGAAGTGTTTGTGTACGTTCAGGCGCCTGATTGCGTAATCATTGTACCAATAGCATCAATATCAAGAATACTGGCAGCAGCACCGTTTATTCTGATACGTTGCGCGACCATGGGATGTGACCGTGTCACACGGGTATCGGGATTGATTTGCTCCCGGCTAAAATGGCTGACGTGCGGCACGCCTGAAATTGCAAGACCGGCATAGGGATACGCAAGGTTATCTTCCTTGTTGATAAGATAGAGCACCGCCGCCTGGGTGGCTCCCATGCCGGCGCCGGCTACCTCTGCTGCAGCTTCGAATGAAACCAGCGGAATTTCAATACCACGCCATGACATTTTTCCCATCAGCCACTTCGGTGCATTTTCAATTTTACGAATTTCACGCAACGAAACAATCTCGGCAACTGCCGCGTTTGGCACAACGACGTTTTCAGTACGCAGTGTTAGCAAAATACATTTAACCTGTTGTGTCGCCATAGCTCTTATCCGATTGCAAACAACAGATCGTTAATATTTTTCATCAGCTCTTCTTCCTGGTAGGGCTTGCCGAGATACTGGTTAACACCAATTTCCATGGCTTTTTCCTTATGCTTGGTACCCGTACGTGAAGTAATCATGATAATTGGAAGGTCTTTCAGACGATCATCGTTTCGAATATAGGTCGCAAGCTCAAACCCGTCCATACGTGGCATCTCGATATCGAGCAACATGAGATCCGGCTTGTGATCCTGCAATATATTGGTGGCATCGACGCCATCTTTGGCAAGCAGCACCTTGATACCATTACGCAACAATATACGCTCGGTTACCTTACGTATTGTAATTGAATCATCCACCACCATTACGGTAGTTTCTGCTTCGGGCACCAGTACAACGTCTTCTTCCCTGACCTGCTTGAACAGGCTTTCGCCGACTACCAGCGCCGACATTTCGAGAATCAATACCACACGGCCATCGGCCAGAATGGTAGCTCCAGCAATACCGCGCACTAATCCAATTTGTAAGCCAACAGGCTTGACCACGATTTCGCGTCGTCCAATCAGATCATCTACATGCAGCGCATAGTGCTGATCACCGACTTTAGCCAGCAACACGGGGAACAAACGATGCTGGTCACTATAATTAGCCTGCTCGCCTGTTAACAATCTACCCAGGTGTTTCAATTCATACAGAACACCGTTAAATTCATAATCAAGCTGTCCGCTGTTATAAAAACTTTGCAACTCAGCACCGGTGATACGAACCACACCTTCGATACTTGCCAACGGAACTGCATATACATCATCTGCCGCATTTACCAGCAAGGCCTGGTTAATGGCCAACGTCAGTGGCAGGCGCACCTTGAACGATGTACCTTTACCCTGTTTTGTGTCGATTTCAAACGAACCACCAAGTTGCTTGATTTCGCTATCAACCACGTCCATTCCCACGCCGCGCCCTGATACCTGCGTCACC
>CAWKAL010000127.1:0-16897 GCA_963847575.1 uncultured Gammaproteobacteria bacterium | reverse complement strand
CTATATCCGCTACAGGGCGGACGCTGGCCGGAGCTCAACCAGCGTGACGACCTGGTCTGGTGCGGGCGTTTTATCGCGCGCATACATGCACTGGGAAAACAGGCGGAATTCAGCCAGCGCAACACCATCAGTATTGCGCGCATGGGCATCGAAGCATCGCGCTATCTGCTGGCGCAGAAATTCATCCCGGCATATCTCGAAGACGCCTACCAGTCACTGGCGCAAGACCTGGTGAATACCATCGAGCAGTGTTTTGCCCGTGCCGGCAGGTTCCAGACATTGCGCATCCACGGCGATTGTCACCGCGGCAATATTCTGTGGACCGATAACGGCCCGCATTTCGTCGACCTCGACGATTGCTGCACCGGTCCGGCGGTGCAGGACCTGTGGATGTTGCTGGCAGGTGATCGCAACGAAATGACCGGGCAGATGTGTGATTTGCTCGAAGGCTATAGCGAATTCATGGAATTCGATGAGCGCGAACTGCACCTGGTCGAAGCCCTGCGCAGTTTGCGCATGATGCATTACGCGGCATGGCTGGCGCGGCGCTGGGAAGATGCTGCCTTCCCGCAGGCATTTCCCTGGTTTAATACCACGCGTTACTGGGAAGACCACGTGCTGGAGCTGCGCGAGCAATTGTCGAGAATGCAGGAACCGGTGCTGGTGGTGTGAAATGTGCGGACGATTTGCTGCTTACAATAAAAAATCCATCGACGAACTTCTCGATGAGCTGGGACTTGAAATCAGCGAGTCGCAATTTTCACCGCGTTATAACGTGGCGCCCGCTGCTGCGATCAGCGCTGTGATACAGCAACAGGCGCCGGCCATCGCCAGCATGACATGGGGATTGCAGGCAGAATGGATGAAAACCAGCGGCATGCAGCCGATGATTAATGCACGCGCCGAGACCATCCATGAGAAAGCATCATTTAAGAACCTGATTCAACACACGCGCTGCGTGATTCCGGTAAACGGATTTTATGAATGGAAACGGCTGAGCCAGAAAATCCGCAAGCCGGCGAGCGAGAAAAAACAGCAGAACAAGGGCAAGCGTAGTTTTTACTTCCATGCTGGCGCGTTTCCCTCGCTGGCGCTGGCAGCAATTTACCAGCAAGATGCTGCTGGCAAGTTGCAGGCATGTATTATCACTACCAGTGCAAACGAGGTCATGGCGCCAGTACACGATCGCATGCCCGTGGTGTTGTCGCCACAGAGCATGCGTGACTGGTTGTTGTCTGAAGATCAGGCACAAATTGATTCGCTGATGCAGCCCTGTCCCGATGACTGGCTACGCTGTATTGAAGTTTCATCCTATGTCAATAATTCACGCAATGAAGGTGCACGCTGCATTGCCCCGCTGCGCACGATATAATCAGCTGCAAACAGTCTAAGACACAAAAAATTTCAGGATGACTCATGAAAATAACTATTATCAGCGGTAGCCACCGCAATCCTTCGCAAAGCGAAAAAGTCGCACGCCATGTCGAAAAAACCCTGCGCGATGAACACAATGCTGACACCTGGCTGTTCCCGCTGGCGGACAATCCGCTGCCGCTATGGGATCAAAGCCTGTGGGAAAACAACCCGGAGTGGGACCAGCGGCTTGCGCCCATCAGGGAACAGTTGAACTCATCAGATGGTTTTGTCATTGTATCTCCCGAGTGGCACGGCCAGGTGCCGGCGGGATTGAAAAACTTCTTCCTGCTGTGTAACCGTTTTGAAGTGGGGCACAAGCCGGCATTGATCGTATCGGTATCCAGTGCGGATGGTGGTGCATACCCGGTAGCTGAACTGCGCATGAGCAGTTACAAGAACAACCGCATTTGTTATATCCCCGAGCAGGTCATTGTGCGCAATGTCGAAAAAGTGCTGAATGAAAATACAGCGGATAACGATGCAGGTGCAGACGGTTATTTTCGCGAACGTATCAGCTGGGCGTGTGAAGTATTGCTGGGTTATGCAGAAGCATTAAAGCCGATGCGAGAAAAGATCAATGTGCACCATGACAAATTTGGTAATGGTATGTAACAACCGGCGTGGTTAGTTGCGGCTGGTAACCGGCAGGATAGATAATTGATCTAAAAACAACATGATGAAGCGCCATTCCCGCAGTGACGAAGGGTGTAGTGATTTGTTTTTATCGGTGTATCTCAAGTGTGAAAACGACTGGCTTGATATATATCAATATACTATGTGCGGATTTAGCTACCATATTTATCGAACATTGATTGCGGGGTGTTTGCATGCTGCAGGGCGATGATCGCATCATACTCGGGAACGTGGCCAAGGTTGTCTTCGTATTGATTGTGATTATGTGCGTCCTGATCGTAGCTGCAAATTACCTGGCTTGATTGTTCATTCCCCCCAGTGAAAAAGGGAGGTGTCGCGAGACATCTCCCTTTTTTTATTCTTTTCGCAGGCGCTGGTTTTGCGCAATTTCACTGGTTAGAATCCCTTGATGGATAAGACCGCGCTAGTGATCACCTTTTTAATTGCCGCTATTGCAGCACTCCTGGCTGTATTAGAACTGATGTATGGCGGCCAGCCTGGCTGCTGAGGGTTTACCCTGATCACACGCCTGGCGTAATGCCTGTGTCATCGTGAGCACCCGCTGAAAATCAGTTTTTTGGTGTGCCGCCTTGAAACTCTAAATAAAATCAGTAACATCCATTGCATAGCAGGCCATTGCGAGGGTCTGCGCAGGGCGAAAAAATATACATAAGCTGTTGATTAATGCAGGGGCTGAAAACGCGGCCCGAGGCCAGCAGCGGTAGCGTGATAATTCTTAGCCATTGCGGGCTTAATTTGTTAAGGTGTCCGCCGATTTTCGAAAAATTACTACGGTAAATATTGTGCAAATTGAAAACAACAAAGTAGTCACCCTGAATTACATCCTGAAAGACAACGATGGCAATATCCTGGACAAGTCTGATGACGGGACTTTTGTCTATCTTCATGGTGCCATGAATATCATCCCTGGCCTGGAAAACGCGCTTGCCGGCAAAGCAAGCGGTGATGATTTGAGTGTCAGTGTTTCGCCGGAAGAAGGTTATGGTGTGCGCGATGACAGTCGTGTCCAGCAGGTTCCCAAAAACATGTTTGAAAATGGCAGTGATATTCAGGTCGGTATGCAGTTTCACGCGCAGGGCCAGAATGGTGAAGTGCTGGTGGTGACGGTTGCCGATGTGCTTGAAGACGAAGTGGTGGTTGACGCCAATCACCCGCTGGCCGGCAAAGAGCTGAATTTTGATGTCACCGTGGTAGAAATTCGTGATGCCTCGGCTGAAGAGCTGGAGCACGGTCATGTACACGGACCGGGTGGCCATCAACATTAATTAGCTGCTATACCGTGTAATAAACAGCCCCGCATGTCGGGGCTTTTTTGTTTTTTGGCTTGGCTTTTTGGTGCATACTGCAACAGTATGCACTGTGTCAGTGCGTAAGGTGGCTATGGTCGGGCTCGCGTAGCCCGGTAATCGGGCATTTAATATACGGCACGGAAGTTGCAACTTTATCAGCGCAATTCATTCATATGCCCGGGTATTCCCATACTAATAAATAAACCTGGCAGGGTACATTATGCTCGACTTACTCAAAGAAAAAATTGCCTCACAGCGCCAGATGTTACAAAAGCTGCTGGGTGAGCGCATGCAAAAAACCTGTGAACGCATCAGCGGGATAATGGACAATCGCGATGCGCTCGAAATGCTGCTGCTCGATGAAATAGTAAACATGGCATTTTGCAAACATTTGTATGTGCTCGATGCTAATGCGGTCCAGGTCACGGCCAACATTACCCGCGAAGGCAGGGACGTCACCCAGTTCGAACGTGACCGTTCCGAGCGTGGTTACATGCAGGGCATCGTCGGAATCACCGATTTCAGGTTGTCTGATGCCTATATCAGCAAGAACAAAAAACGCCCCTCGCTGACCGCAGTTCATGTCATCAGGAACAATGGCGGGGAGCTGCTTGGGTTCCTCGGTGCGGATTACGATATCCGTGAACTCCCGCAGACTGAATTTCTTTACAAGCAGACCTCCGACTGGCAGCAGATGAAAGGTGATCCTTCGATTCGCCAGGGGCTGTTTTCACAACAGCGCGTTGAAAGTGTTATTGACAAAAATATTGATAATGTCATGTCATTGATGCAGGAGTTGATTATCGAGCACGGTATGTTTCACGGCAAAATACATTTCTCCAGTAATCGTGCGACTGTATGGCTTTACAATGATCCGTATAATTACCGTCTGCTGGGTATGGAAGAGCTGATTGATCCCAATATCGTTCTCGCCTACCCACGCCAGCCGTATCCCGATATTGCCACCGTGCCGCAGGAAACCATCCCGCTGATTTTTGACCAGTTAAAATTATTGCGCTTTGCCGACGAGAACATTTATCTGCGTTCAGGTTCGCTGAATATCTGCAACGGCATGGTCGGTCTAAATTTTTCCTGCGATGGTTCGCACTACATGCATTACACCGAGTTTCTGGAAAAAGACATGAACTTCTGGTTTGGGAGAGTCAGTATTTGTGCAGACTAGTATTTGCCGGTGCATTGGTAGGCAGGAAAACTTTCACATACAAACGTCTGCTCCGGGTGTCGCTGCGAACCGAGTGATTGTATTCGGCACCTGCTGCGAGCTTGAGCGGGCATGGTAGAACAGCCACTGCTGTAGCATGATGTTGTATTTACAATGATTTTTTGATTTCATCTATTCGTATTTATAATAAAAATTATACGGGAGGTAGAAAGCTGCTTGCAGTTTGTTAGTGTTTTATGAAAGAAAATAACGAACTTGAAACAATATTTTATGTGGACGATTCGGAAATTCATGGCAAAGGCCTGTACGCCAGGGTGAGTATCGAGCCGGGTGATTACCTGGGGACCTATGACGGCCCTGTAGTCGACGATGACGGCATGCACGTGCTCTGGGTTGAAGAAGATGATGGTAAATGGAGCGGGCGTGACGGTCAAAATATATTACGCTACCTCAATCATAGCGAAGAGCCCATCGCCGAATTTAACGGGTTTGATTTATATGCGCTGAAGCCAGTCGAGCCGGGCAATGAAATTACCATTCACTATGGTGAAGAGACATGATTGAAACTGGTGCACGTTAATATCCAGTTTTCGCCACAAGGTGTGTTATGCAAATGGATAACGAACATGACTGAATGCGCGATTTAATTCAGACGTCCACCGGCAAGAAAAAAAACACAAAACGGCCGGCTTCGATATCCACTTTAAGCGTTGCGCCATGATACAGGCCGTAATCAACATACCCGGGTACTGCGCTATCTGCATGGCATTCGCCGGCATGCTGCGGTGACTCGAAGTCGCGGTCGCGATCATACCAGGACAGCATCATATATGAGCCGAGTTTTTCGTCGGCCACACGGTTAGCTACATGCATGGCATCGCGATAATCGCGAAGCGTGGGTGTTGGAGTTAACTCGACAATTTCAACGCCTTCGTACGAAGGTGGTGACATGTCGCAATGAGGTCCTGGGTTCGAAGAGTCATTCTGCATTAGTGTCGGTAAAAGCCACGTGGGTATCAATGCGCGCGCTTGCGGGCAGGTTTTTCGATACCGGGCATTGTTTCATACGGCTGATAATATATTCAATGTCTTCCCGACCAGCTGTACCTTTTGCGAGTTTTACGTCAAATGTGACGTTTACGTTACGCAATATCCATTCCGCATCTGCGTGAATCTTGATTTCACCGGTGGCGGAAGCGAGTTGCAGTTGCCGCTCGCTGCTGTTGGTGCGCAGGAAAAGATGCTGGCAGGTGAATATCGCATAGACATACACCAGGAAGCCCGGCGTCGCCTCGTTCAGCTGCAGGCGTTGCCATTGATCGTTTTCGTATACGTCAACAACCATGCTCCGCTGGCTTGTTGTCCGTGTCGTAAGCACTCGATAATCTTAAATGAAATAAATGTTCGCTCATGCTGTGAAGTTTAAACCTGCTGGCCGATACACGCGAGGTGTGCACCTGATGTAAATCAGCAGGACGGCCTGATTAAGCTGCATGTGCAATCGATGGTTTCAGTGTGCCGCCACATTGCCGACAGCGATAATGCATCTTGCCCTGGCAAATTCTGTTATGGCGTACCGCAGAAAGCGCGTGCAGGGTGCAATCACACTGGTAAGGATAGCGTTGCTGTTTGCGTAACTGCATGCCGCTAAGATCATACCGGCAGGTCACTTCGGGTGTGGCGCCGAGCGCATGCATCACCTGTTTCCATTCCTTGCCGTGTGGCCTGATTTTGCGCAGGCCCCAGAGCATGTCCGTCACATAGTGCGCGACTTCGTGTGGAACGGTGTTTTCGATATTGTCATCGAAATACCGGGAAAATATAGCCAGGTTGTAGCGAATCACGCGCTGCCTGCCACGAACCCGGTACATACCTGCAGCGCGGCCCTTCAAATCAAACAGCACCGGGATCGGGGGAAGTTTGATGTTGTAATAGTCGGCAGCGCACGAAATCGTATGGTCTGTCTGGCTGATGATGTGTTGTTGTTGTGCTTGCGTTATCACGAAGGTTTGTGGCCTGGTCTGCTGCGAGTGAATTCTTTGTGATTGCCAGGTTGCCGCTGGCGGAATCCTTTGTGTATGTACTGTTATGCGTTATGAGTAAATTGCTAGACTATCGATATGACAAACTGGTTGCAAGCTAAAGTGGTAGAAAACAGGCAATGGAATGAGCGCCTGTTTTCATTGCGTATTGCCGTGCCATTGCCGAAGTTCAAGGCAGGGCAATTCCTGCGCATTGCCCTGGAAATCGACGGTGAAATTATTGCACGCCCCTATTCGCTGGTTAATGCGCCGGGCGAAGCGGAACTGGAGATATTTTTTAATATTGTCGAACAGGGCCCGCTGACGCCACGACTGGCCAGCATGCAGCCCGGGAGTGAACTGCTGGTGTCCGAGGCAGCCAACGGTTTTCTGGTAATAGATGAAATTCCGCAGGCACGCTATTTATGGATGTTTGCCACCGGTACCGGCATTGGCCCGTTTTTATCCATTCTGAAGACCGAACAGGCCTGGCAGCGATTTGAAAAAATTGTACTGGCCTACTCGGTTCGTAGCCAGAGTGAGCTGGCGTACTCAGAGCTGATTGCGCAGTTAGAGAACCAGCACGGCGAGCAACTGTGTTTTGTGCCGCTGGTGACCCGGCAAGCCGTGCCGGAGGCATTGAACATGCGCGTCACCGCAGCACTCATATCAGGCGCGCTCGAGGCGAAAGCTGGAATAAAACTGCTGACCGAGACCTCGCACGTGATGATGTGCGGTAATTCAGAGATGATTACAGAGGTGTCCTCGCTACTAGCAGATCGCGGAATGCAACGCCATCGTCGGCGCGAGCCAGGCCATATCACGACTGAAAAATACCATTGAGTATTTGACCAGTCAGCGCGCTGCCATAAAGCCGGCCCGGTTGTTAATTTAATACGCTCAGCATTGCCCTGTGTCTCGTCATAGCCGACCGCGGGTGCATTTTTAATGGCTATAGACAGTGATATTCCAGCCGCTGCGAGCAGGGTGGTTTCACGGAATGCTCGCCATGAGCTCGCCTGGATTGAATGCATCCCTGTTTTTTTCCTGCGCCCTGTGTTTCCTGTTGCATTCGTTTAAATAGCAATGCCCTGTCGAAAAAAATTAGTGTATTGCTATATAACGTTTAGCTGAACAAGACAAAAGTATAGGGTGTAACACATGGACATGGACACACTGCCGTAATAAATTAGTCACAAAGGAATTGTTGTTTTTTGATATGCACGTGTTCATTGCACCCTGGGTTCGGGGAGCTGGGCTGGATCATGGCTTTGGTCATTTCATCATGTCAAGACACATCGAGAATGATGGTGCTGGCATGGAGCCATTGACAGGCAGAGCGTGTATACGCCTCACAGTATCGAGGACAGTTCAGGCTTCACCATGTAATTGTTATATAGAGCAAGCACTAGTTAATGAAAACCGGCGTACCCTCGGAAAACTCGCAGTCAGGATCAGGGACCGATTTGATAACCATCTTTGTTATTGCTAACCAGGCAATATATGTTGATGGTCTTGTGCGAGTTATTTCCGATCATGCCAGTCACAAGGTGCTCGCCTGTTCTCAGCCCGGTGACACAATCTGTTTTGATGAATTCGAAAAACAGCCTGCAGATATATTGCTGGTAGAGCAGGCTGCGGTTGAGCACACCATGAAAACAGTCGCTCATGCACAGGTGTTTGAGCAGTTTCTGCAACGTTATCCCAGTCTACGCATTATCATTTTCGGTCACGACCTGGTCGAGCCTTTCGTAAAAAAAATGATTCGCGCCGGTGCGCGTGGTTTCATCGATACTAATGCTAGCAAAGAGGCGCTGATTACGGCGATCGACGAAGTGTACAACGGTGGTTACTGGGTAAGCCGAAAAGCGCTCGAGCAGCTGATCATGAACTCAGTTGAGATTGAGCAGGTGGTCGAGCAGGGCATTCGCAATAAAATCGAAGTTATACAGCGCACGCTTACACGGCGAGAAATTGATGTGCTGCGTGGTGTGCTTGCAGGCATGTCGACCCGGGAAATTTCTGCTGACCTGTGCGTCTCCGAACAAAGCGTCAAACTCTACCTGGGACGCATGTTTAAAAAATTTGAAGTCAGCAATCGTAGCCAGTTAATCCTGATGGCGTTCCAGCGCGTGTGTCCGGCAAACAACATGATCCAGTTGTTCCGCCGCTCACTGGACAAGCACCGGCTGCAAAACGGCCAGGAACCTGTGATCAAGGACCCGCTTACTGAAATGCATTGATTGCTGAACTATCTGTTCAGTGTTCAGGCGATTCTCGTCATATCCCCTTGTAAATTTTGCCTGCGGATTAATCCGGCAGGTTCTGCTCGAGAAAACTACGGAAATTATGCGCATCAATGATCTGCGTGCCATCACAGTTAAACTGCATGCGTACCAGGCCCTGGACAATGCAGATCGTGATATTACGCAGATAATATTCTTCGATTTCACGCAGTTTGCGCACGGTTTTCAGTATCCCCGGGATCGTCTCCGGTTCCAGCGGTTTCCAGCTGTCCGAGCGCCGGTTGAGAATGTTCTGCCAGTAGGTCGGCATCTGCCGGTAGTGAGAGCTGTTACGCAGGGTGGCATAGAGCTCACGCATCAGGCTGATTTTTTCATCATAGCTAATTTTAGGGAAATGCCGATCGAGGTAACTGGTCTCGGCAATGCGCGTGGCATCGTGGATTTCCTGCCTGAGCGGGTCAAAGATCGAATTGGTATGGATTTCACTGCTGTTGAAACCGATATAAATCCGGTAAATCCCCCGGTTGAGCATTAACTCTTCGAGATTGGGTTCAAGCTGCTCGAATACGGTGTCCACCGGGCTGGCGTAGCGTTTGCGCAGGGCCGCGCTTTCGCGCAACGAGGGGTCGCCCTTGATGCCAATCTGCACCTGGTCCGGACGCAGGCCTGCAGCGCTGACAATGCTTTCTTTCAGCACCAGCTCTTCCAGGTTGTCGTCAGTGCTTAACTGGGTTTCGTCCATATCCGATAAATGTCGCGTTTTGCAGGATAATCTGCAACCGGTAAAATCTGATTTCAGTGTATCCTGAGCAGGGGTAAGGTGTATTTGTACACATTATTAACTGCAAAAGTCTATTATATTGTTATTATTATGTATTCTGTGTGGCTGATACGGGTCAATTGCGTGAATATTTTGAATTATCAGCCACTGAAAACTCTGGATAAAGTGTAAACAACATGTACGAATCATTCTATGGCCTGAAGGAAAAGCCATTCTCCATGCTGCCCGACCCCGGGTTCCTCTATCTCAGCAAGAAGCACCAGGCGGCGCTGACCTTGCTGGAGTACGCCTTGTATAACAACGCCGGTTTCTGTGTGATTAGCGGTGACATTGGCGCGGGCAAGACCACCCTGTTACGTAAGCTGCTGGAAAATATGGAAGAAAATGTCACGGTCGGGATGATCACCAATACTCACCAGTCTTTCGGTGAATTGCTCGACTGGGTGCTGGCGGCGTTTGATATTCACAAACCCGGTCTGAACAAGGTCGAAATGCACCAGGTGTTCGTTGATTTCCTGATGCAGCAATATGCGCAGCACAAGACCGCATTATTGATTGTGGACGAAGCTCAGAACATGGACGTGGAAACGCTGGAAGAGCTGCGCATGCTGAGCAATATCAATTCGGAAAAAGACCAGCTGTTGCAGGTTATTCTTGCCGGCCAGCCTGAGTTGAAGCAGACCATGCGCACACCTGCGCTGAAACAGTTCATCCAGCGTATCGCGGTGGATTACCACCTGGGCCCGCTCAACCTGGAAGAAACTTTCGGATATATCCAGCACCGGCTGATTACCGCGGGCGCAAAACGAAATGTATTCACACCGCTGGCATGCCAGCGCATATATGAATACAGCGGCGGTATTCCCCGCCTGATAAACCTGTTATGTGATACCGCCATGGTCTATGGCTTCGCCGACCAGGTGAAGCTGATCGGTGAGAACCTGGTCGATGAGATGGTGCGTGAGCGCATGGCAGACAGCCTGGTACCCATCATCCGGTCAGTCTCGGCCGCCGCAGGACGAGCGTCTGAGCCGCCGGACACATCAAAAAAAAACACTGCCCCTGACCCGGTAGCGAAACAGCGGGCAGGGAATAAACCGGCGGTGAAAAAACCAGCTGCCAGCGGGCATCTGAAGCAGGTCTCGAGCGAGCAGAAAAAACCGGCATCAATGCCCTCGGCTGAAAAAAAAACGGCGGCTAAAACGCGCCGACCGGTTGCACTAAGCGCATCAAAATCGAGTAATCAGCTTGCCAGCCTGGCGGCGGCAAAAGCCTCGGCAGCGCCTGTTGAGACCTCCTTTTCGCAGGATCAGCCGGTTGAAGCCGGTTTCCATCCTGGTATCAATCCTGCTATCGAAGACATCGCAGCAGACAATACTCCGGGCGTCAAAATCGACCCGGAAGCACTCAAGCCGGTATTTGATTTCGAGGCGGCGTTACTGGCCGAGGCCGAAGCCCATGGAAATGTAGAGGCGAATGCAGAGTCGCAGGCATCGCAACAGCCCGAGGTGGCGAGCACACCCGAACGCGCACCACAGCATGTTGAAAATCATATCGAAGTACTGCAGCCACCGCCTGTAAAAGAATCAAAACTGTTCGACAAATGGACCCTGATGGCGCTGGCTATCATGCTGCTGGTGGCGCTCTACCTGGTGTTGCCTGATATGGATCTTGAATCCCGCTTCATGAGCGTCGATTCTGAGCCCGCCCAGATGGTAGATCCCGAGCCCGAAATTGGCGTCGAGCCCGAGAATGCTTTATCGCAAGATGTGAAACTCAAACTGGATGAGGCTGAAAAGCTCAAGCTTGAAATGGAGCAGATGAAACGTGATGAGCAGGCCATGCGCGAGGCGCTAGAAGCAGAATCGAAGCTGCTGCAACAGCAGCGCGATGAGGCCGTGGACAGGGCCGAGCAGGAAAAGCAGGCGCGCCTGAAAAAAGCCGAGGAAGTGAAGCGCGCCGCTGCGATTGCGCGTGCGCTGCAGGTAAAACAGGCCAGGCTAAAAGCCGAAATCGAGGCCGCAAGTGAACTCGCCCGGCAGGAAGCCGAAAAAAAACAGCGCGCTGAAGTTGAAGCGGCGAGAAAACAGGGTATGGAGGAGGAAATGAAACGTGCCATCGAGGCGGAAGCGCAGCGCGCGCGTGAACTTGAGCTCGAGTGGCGAGATGCCCAGCGCCAGGCTGTACCGGCCGCGCAGTCCCCGGCCTCGAAACCCCGGTCGGGAGCAACCTGGAAGCAGCCGGATACCTCCACTGCCAGCGCTACAAATGATGAAACCGGCTCCGCTGCAGCTAACACTGATCGCTCAAAGGCATCACCTGAATTCGTACTCGACCCCTGCCAGGGGCCGTCAGCGAGATTTCTTTCTACCTGCCGCAAGTAAGCCGGCAGATTTATTTTCTACGATGGTTAAACAGCTCGCCGGTTTCATCGGCCGGGTTGTGCAGCGGTGGCTTCGTCTGGAAATAATGCGTTCAGGTCTGCCATGCTCAACGTGTCACTTTTTTCTTCATACCGCTGCCAGATTCTGCCCCGGCGATCATCGTCGAAATAAAAACCAGCCGGCAGGGTGCAGGCTACGCGCTGGCGAAAGTCGGTAATGACTTTCGGCGCTTTGAGTTTTCCAGCTGACATTGCTAACCTGTTAATTTGACGAATCCGCCCGGTAACGGGCAAAAACTTGTTAGTATCCGTTTTTTTAAGTTAAACCCGCGTGCAAACACAAAATCCTACATTACTGTCAATCGTCGAATTCGGCGGCTACCCCGACTTTAGTGCGCTCTATCGCAGGGCGGGTTTTGATGTTGTCAGTACTGACAGCGTGCGCAAAGCCGTCAAGCTGATCCGGCAGCACAAACCCGAGGTGATGGTGGCCGAATTTAATTTCCAGTCTGATTTTCGTGATCGCACCAGCAGCCTGGAAACCCTGATGTCCAGCAGCCAGGGGCTGTGCAATGCACGCATGATCGTATTCTACGAAAAAGAGTATCGCCAGCAGTACGAGAAGTTTCTCGCCAGTTACACGGTAGCAGCAGTCACTGGAATTTCCCGTCGACGAAGCAAAACTGGCGCAGGCGCTGGAGCAGGTGCTGGCACAGGTGCGGGAGCATACAGCGCATGGCTAAACTGATATTCAGCGATCAGCCCGGCATGCACGAGCGACATTTACGCCGCAAGGTAAACAATCCAATGTTTGCCGGGGTGACGATGAGCCAGCAGGATATTCTCGATGCCCGTGAACGCGACCAGCAGGAATTTGAGAACTTCATGCAGGAGTTCCATGCGCTGGCGCGTGATGCCAGCCAGCTCGATGCCAGTGTCGACAGCGAGGCCCTGATTGAGCTGAAAACCCGGCTGGATAAAAGTTACGAGCGCAGCTGTGGACAAATGGGCACCCACGAAGAAATCAGGCAGGGCCTGAAAACCCTGATCGATGCCATCATGGGCGCGGTGATGCACGCAGCGGCCGATGATCCAAATGCCCTGAGCAAACTGGAAGATGAAAGCGCGGCACGACAGCAGCATTTTGAATTACTGGCGTACCCGCTGATTGTTGACATGCTGCGGCCGGATTCCCCGCTCAATGCAGATGAGCTGGTGCCCAGCTTGTTGAGTGCAGCCAGCGATGAAGCTGTGGCTGCTGCCAGCCTGTTCAATGACGAGCAACGTGGCCTGGTTTGCCAGCAGGCACAGGCGCTGATCGACCGGGTGTCGGAAGCCGGTCTTGATGTGAGCGCGGCGCGGCGTATTCTCGAATCCATCCGGCAGATTTGATCACTGTTCGGGGCAGTGGGATATAATCCGCCAGGCCTGAACAGCGCAACCAGGCCAAAAACCATTATTATTACGCTTGTATTGCTGCGCAGTTTTACAGTACAAAGCCCGGCTCAGTTTATTCAATTGGAAACCCGCCATGTCTCAGTCTGAAAAACCGGATGAAACCCTGCTTGAAAGCAGTGATCCGACCCAGTCCATCGAGTACCTCACCGAGTACCTCGGCAAGAAGCAGTCAGAACTGGCAGCGCTGCCGGCCGATGCCGACGCGGTCACCCGTGCGCGGCTGAGCCTGGATGTCGCCGAAGCCCTGGTGGGTGTAAACCGCAATGATGAAGCCTGGGAGCTGGCGCGCCAGGCGTTCGATATTTTCATGCAACACGACGTCTGGCAGGAGGCGGTAGAAGCCTGTGACGTGCTCTACCAGACCAGTCAGCCGGCGTCCCTGATGGCGCTGGCACAGGGTGTCTGGCTGGCGGTGACCTACCCGGTGGACCCTTCGCTGACGGTCACCATGCTGGGCTATATCGTCGATGAAACCCCGCCCAAGGCCGACGGTGCCGCAGTCGCCGCGGTGGTCGCGCACTACATTGCTGATATGCGCAGCACCGGCAAGGCGCACGAAAGCCTGACATTCCTCACCCGGGAGCTGCTCGCCAATGTGGCGAAGGGGCATTCGGATGTGAAGGACCAGGACGCCATGCATGCCTGGATGGAGCGCCTGCGCCTGTACGAGCCGGAGGTGTTTTTACCGCGCCTGTCGCTGGTGCTGGGCGCGATCGTGCCGGCCGAGCAGTGGTGGTTCGACCGCGATGCGCTGCGCGCAAAAATTACCGACTAGTTCGATTTATCCAGCGACAGCTGGCTGATATCCGGGATCGGTGCGGCGGGCTTTTTGGGTGGATTTTCCAGCAGGTCGGCACCGGTCTGGGCGAGGCTGATATCACTGATGTCGGCAATCGGTTGCGGGGTGACTTCCGGCGGGTGTTCGAGCACATCGGCACCGGTCTCGGCCAGCGTGATGTCGCTGATATCGTCTATCTGTGCCGGGGTGACTTCCGGCGGGTGTTCGAGCACGCTGGCACCGACCTCGGCCAGCGAAATATCACTGATATCGCCTATCGGAACGGGTTCTACCCGGGGCGGGTTTTCCAGTACATTCGCGCCGACCTCGGCGACACTGAGATCACCTGTGTCGATGCTGACGGCGGCTGAGGCCGTTGCTGAGGTATTACCAGCACTGCTGGCAGCCACCGCTTCCGCCGGTTCAATTTTGATGACCAGGCCGATTCTTTCCAGCGTAACGCGGTATTTTTCGGCCACCAGGTCATCGACATTGCTCTTGATGACTTTGCGATCACCGGAGAAATAGGGTTTGATTTTGTCTGGCGTGGTTTTGAACATATCCGCCATTTCGGCGACCACGGTGTTGCGATCCGAGCCTGGCTGGATGATGCCGTAAAAAACGATGTTGAAGCGCTCTTCACTCATGCTGATGATCCTGGTCTGTGCATGACATCAAGTTTAGCCGATGTCACGCTGCTTGCAGGCGAATCCCGGGTGACAGGCGTTAATCGCCCTGTTAGTCGTCTTTTTTCTCTGGCCTGACCAGTTTTACCACATGGGATTTGCGCGGTTCGTCGATATACCTCGGTCGCGATGCGGGCCGGCCCTGGGCTTCATTGAGTTCTTTTTCGCGCGCCGTGATCAGGGCAAAACACTGCTTGATATCATCGATGGTCGAGTCTGTCAGCGGGTGGCGCAACCCGGATGGTGGCGTAGTATCGCGTACAATGCTCGATAATACCTGGCGCATGGTGATCAGGATTCGGTGTTCGGTACTGATGTTATCGTCGTTCATGTGTGTTGTGTCGCTGGTTTGTGTTGCCGTGGTTTTCGTAGTCGCCTTGTCAAGGTATAATAGTTTACCAATTTACTCAGGTATTGTGCGCTGCATATGTGCTGCGCACAATCTTACCGAATTTGAGAGAGTCAGATATGGCCTATTATGTTTTCAAAATGTCCGCTACAGAAGGTATGGCGCTGGTGAAGAACCTGGAACTCATGGACCAGTTCGACACTTTCAAACGGGCAAAAAATTACGCCCGTGATGAACGTGCCAAACAAGATGCAGCAGATAACATCGTGATCAAGGTAATGTTTGCAGAAAATCAACTGCGTGCCGAGGAATTACTGCTCGAGCACAGGGAAAAGCCAATTGTCATGGAACACGAAAAATAGCCGCAATTCACTGCATATCTTCGAAGATGGAAGAAGATGAGTACAAAAACACCTATCAACATATTGCGGATGTGCGCTGTGTGTACGAGAAAGCACTGACCAATAACCAGGCTAAATGCAGTTTTTCAAAACACTTCTGGCTGGCTGATCGCGAAGGCTACGCCTGTAAGTCAGCAGAATGTGCGTCTATTTGTAGCGATTTTCTGCAAAAACTTAGGGAAAACTCACGTTTTTCATTGAAATTAACAGCCGTGGGCGATGCGCTGCCGCATAACATGGATATTCGGGTCCAGGTGGGCGGTTTGCAGGGGGTGCAAAAACTGGTTTTTCCGCGCCAGGCGCAGGCGCAAATCGATGATATTCGGTCCCTGGTCGACACGGCCATACATCAGTACGGCGGGCTGGAAGCTTTGCCCTATACTGAAATTGTCCAGTCAGTCGCCAGCTTTCAGGGGCGCAAGCGGCGACGTCACCATGATGTTTAGGTTTTCATGAGGTTTGAGTTTTTATAAGTACAGGCAATCCTGAGGCAAGTCTACGATTCGATGAAAGCCGGGACCTGCACATTCACCACCGGTGACCTGGCTTTCATGGCAATACTGCACAAGTACCATGAAGCGCTAATTCCGTTCAAATTCCTGCTGTTACGTATTGACGAAACCCATCACAAGGGACTGGAGATCCAGTAGCTTTACAGGGCCTGATATCCTGTGGATAACTGTGTGGATGAAATATTATCGATTTAAGTTAGTCAAGTGTCCCAGATGAGTGCATGATTTCGCCACGGCCCATGCAATATTATAAAAACATAATATATAACAAGCAGTTAAAATAATAACATCGTGCTGGTTTTGTGATTTAGCGGCTTAACTCGTTGTTTGATTCTCGCTACCACAATATCTTGTGGCCTGTGCACAACCTACTCACAATTGACTTTATTACTTCAGTGATGCTAGAGCGTCCTGCCTGCTGACAGCTTCGTAGGGGGTGTTGCGTATATGGTCATGCAGCTGCATGCGATAGCGCACAAAATGCGCCCTGGTATCCATATGCAGGAACGGATTGCCTTCGCATTGTTCGTGCATGGTCGAGGTGGGGTGGGCGGGTGAATAATTATGCCCGGGCAGCAGCACAGTATCGGCCGGCAGTCGCTGCGCATTTTTTTTAGCGTGGTATACATTTGCTCGGGGTCGCCGCCGGCAAGGTCACAACGCCCACAGCCGAACACAAACAGGGTATCGCCCGCCACCAGGTGGTTATGCAGGTGATAGCAGGCCGAGCCGGGCGTAGG
>CAWKAL010000126.1:0-21167 GCA_963847575.1 uncultured Gammaproteobacteria bacterium | reverse complement strand
TGATTACCAGGCCGAGTTTCCCAAGGGCCGTCCCGAGCGGGTGATTTCGCTCGATAAGATACCTGAAGATTTAAAACGCGATAAAAATATTGAAGTCAAAGACAGCGTTAAATCAGCGTGGAAACAGCTGGTAACAAAGTAAGCTGGTAGCGCAAGTTAAAAGTAGGTCGCTTACTCCAGGTTGATTCGCTTAGAATTTTTATAAGCGGTCTAAACAAAAGCGCATTATCGGCCATAGGCAATTGCGTTTTTACGTCTTGTCGGTTCAACCTTGCCGCCAGTCATCAGTTAATCCCGAAAGACTAATTCAAATATTATAATTCTCTCAAATTATATTTGTCGCCAGGCTGGCCGTTTCACATGGCCGGTGTTGTGCGCGTCTGATTAATTATGAACTATGGAGATCCATTAATGTTTTTACGTATAAAACGCATTGTTGCCGCTGCCGCTATTGCAACTGTTACCAGCACGTCGGCAATAGCAGATTTAGCAATTATTGTTAACCCGGATTATGAAGACGGCGTATTGAACCCCCAGGACATTAAAAAAATATTTCTTGGCGAGCGCAGGTCGTTCCCGGATGGCTTGTATGCAACGCCGATTAACCACAACGCTGGCAGCCCGGATCGTGAAGTATTTTATACAACTGTTCTCGGAATGGATGAAGACAGCCTGTTACGCTACTGGAGACGCCAGGTCAGAACGGGCAATATCAACCAGCCTGTTGAGCTAGGTTCTTACGATGAAGTTCTCAACAGCGTTGCAAGTTCAACTGGTGGCATCAGCTACATCGATGCAAACCTGGTCAACAGCAAAGTTAAAGTGTTGATGGTGATCGATGAAAACGGCATGGTCGTGAACTAGGTAAAAAACATATTTAGCCGCAAATGAACGCGAATAATAATTAATTGATAATTTAAAACACTGCGCCGCAGGCGCATAATAAAACATTTGCGTTTATTCGCGTTCATTTGCGGCTAAATATATTCCTTCACGACTTTTTATAAAAAACTTCAGGAAATTTTCCCCGGTAACCAGGTTGCAATCGCTGGCCACCATGCAATCAGGGCCATGGCGAGTAACTGGATGGCAATGAATGGCACCACGCCTTTATATATTTGCGAAGTTCTGATTTCTGACGGGGCAACACCGCGCAGGTAGAACAGGGCGAAGCCGAATGGCGGGGTGAGAAACGATGTTTGCAGGTTGATTGCAATCATGATGCCGAGCCAGACCGGGTCGACCCCCATGGCGAGCAGCACCGGGCCGACGATGGGCACGACGACGAAAGTGATTTCGATAAAGTCGAGCACGAAACCGAGCAGGAACATTACCAGCATCACCACGAACACCGCGGCAAATACCCCGCCGGGCAAACTGCTGAGCAGTTCGTGCACCAGGTCATCACCACCAAAGCCGCGGAACACCAGCGAGAACAACGAAGCACCGATAAGAATCATGAACACCATGCTGCTCACGCGGGTGGTACTGGTGACCACTTCACGCAGGTTTTTCACGGTGAGCTGCTTTTTCATCGCGGCGAGCAACATCGCCCCGACCGCACCCAGGCCTGCAGCTTCGGTCGGTGTTGCCAGACCGACGATAATCGAACCGAGTACGGCCACAATCAATCCCAGTGGTGGCAGCATACTGACAACAACATCTTCGAGAATGTGGACCGAATCAGCGTGTGCATCTTTCGGCATGGCCGGCATGGTGGCGGGTTTAAGCCAGGCAAGCACTGCAATGTATAGTATGTATAAAGCCACCAGCATGATGCCAGGAATAAGCGCGCCGACAAACAGGTCGCCGACCGACACGGTCTCCGGTGAAAAAATCCCCATGTCGAGTTGCGCCTGCTGATACGCCGACGACAGCACATCACCGAGCAGAACCAGCACGATAGACGGCGGAATGATTTGTCCGAGTGTGCCCGAAGCACAAATCAGTCCGGTGGCAACTTCCGGTTGATAACCGCGTTTTAGCATGGTGGGTAATGACAGCAGGCCCATGGTGACCACGGTGGCGCCGACAATCCCGGTGCTGGCGGCGAGCAACATGCCGACCAGGGTCACCGAAATTCCCATGCCGCCACGCAACGGGCCGAACAGCCGCGACATGGTGTTGAGCAGGTCATCGGCAATTTTCGAACGTTCCAGCATTACGCCCATGAATACAAACAACGGTACTGCAATCAGGATCTTGTTGATCATGATGCCGTACAGCCGGTTGGGTAATGCTTCGAGAAATACCGAATCGAATGAACCGCTGATGCTGCCGATGGCGCTGAATAATAACGCGGTGCCACCAAGGGTAAACGCCACCGGGTATCCGCTGAGCAAAAATATAAACGCCACAGCGAACAAGGCGAACGCCATCCATTCCATCAGCGGCGGCCTCGCAATATTGTTATCGCGTTAAGGATGTTCGCAACCGCCTGCAAAACCAGCAGCGCCGCCATTACCAGGATCAAACTTTTTAACAGCGAATACCCCGGGCAGCCCGCCGGCTTCCTGTGAGCCTTCGTAAACACTCCAGCTGTCGGCCACGTAATACCAGCTGATCCAGGCGATAAACAGCATCAACGGCATTAATAAAAACAGGCTGCCGAGCAAATCAATCAGCGCACGGGTTTTTTCGCTGCAACGGTTATAAATGATGTCAACACGCACGTGCGCATTGTGTTGCAGGGTCCAGGCGGCGCCCACCAGGAACAAAGTCGCGTGCATATAGGTGACTGACTCCTGCAATGCGATAGAACCGATAGTCGAACAAATAGCGCAATACCACCACGATGAATGTAACGATCACCATCATCAGCGCCAGCCACGAGACGGCGCGACCGCTTACATCAATCAGGGTTTCGATAGTGTTTGCGAGGGTTTTAATCATAAGCAGGCACTAACAAATATGCTTGCGTGATCAGCTCATTCATGACGAAATTAAAAACAGGCCTGCATGTGTACCGGGCGTACATCATATCCAGAAGGTCTGGTACGTGTCCTGCTGGTTAATACGGTCTACAAGTATGGCTTCGAACTCATCCGGATCCTTGGTGTGCACCAGTTCGCCCGGGCGTGGAAAATGTTTGTCGTATAAACGTGACAACCAGAAGCGCAGGGCAGCAGCGCGCAGCATGGTGGGCCAGTAACGTTGTTCGATTTTCGTCAGCGCACGGTGCTGGTGGTAATGCGTGAGCAGTGCGACCACCTTGTCGTGATTCAGGCTGTAATCGAGATTGCAGCACCAGTCGTTGGCAGTCACCGCCAGGTCGTACAGTAAAACATCATCACAGGCGTAATAAAAATCGATAATCCCGCTGAGGGTATCGCCATCCCATAATGCATTATCGCGGAACAGGTCAGCGTGGACCACGCCACGCGGAATTTCGGCATTGCGCTTATCGCGTTGAAACGCAAGCTCGATGTTGAGGATCAGCTGTTCCTGCTGCGGCAGTTTGCACAACACCTGTTTGGCGGTGTGCGCGCACCACAACGGGCCGCGCGGGTTGGGCTGGATTTCATCGAACACCATGCCGGCACTGTGCATCTTGCCCATGGCGGCACCGATCTGTTCACAGTGCGCCAGCGTGGTCTCAAGAATACTGCCGCCGTTCAGGCGTTCGACCAGCGCGGCAGGCTTGCCCTTGAACATGCGCAAATAATGGCCCTGCTTGTCGGCGACCGGGTTGGCGCTCGGCACGCCGTGGTCGGCGAGATGATGCATCAGGTTGAGAAAATACTGCATCTCCTCGAAGCTGTGGTGTTCAAATATGGTGAGCACGAAACGCGCGCCGGTCTTGCTGTCGACAAAATAATTGGTGTTCTCGATACCTTCAGATATACCGGCGTAGGAGGCCAGCTCACCCACATTATAATGAGTAAGAAATGCTTCCAGTTCGTGTTGCTCGATGGTGGTGTAAACCGACATGTTGAAATAGGCGCGCGCCCGGTGTCGCAAAATGCGGCCAATTCTAGCCTAAACCCACAAAAGAATCAGGTTTGTGATGATGAATGGCGCAGCCGCAGAACTCTGAAGCCAGGGTGCGCCGTGCCCGCCATGGTTGTAGTCTTGTTCCAGTTGGTGCGCACGGCGCACCATACGGCTGGGTTGCTGAACATTGTTTTACCATAAAAGGGGTTTCTCTGCGTCCTCTGTGCCTCTGCGGTTTCGCTTCTAATTGTTCACAACTGCGACAGGATCTCCTGCTCTTCCTCCGAAGGTTCGAAAGTGCGGTCCTCGTAATGATCGAAAATCGCCTGGACGATTTCATCCGGGTCATCGATCAGCTTGAGCAGCTCCAGGTCCGCGGCGTCGATAGTGCCTTCGACGACCAGGGTGTTCTGAAACCAGTCGAGCAGGCCCTGCCAGAACGGGCGGTTGACCAGGATAATCGGAATATTGCGGGTCTTGCCGGTCTGCACCAGGGTGAGGATTTCGGCCATTTCATCCAGCGTGCCGAAGCCGCCGGGGCAAACCACGTAGGCCGAGGCGTATTTGACAAACATCACCTTGCGCGAGAAAAAGTGGCGAAACTGCAGGTTGATATCCTGGTAGGCATTGGGTTTTTGCTCGCGCGGCAATTCAATATTGAGCCCGATACTGGGCGATTTGCCCGCGATCGCGCCCTTGTTGGCGGCCTCCATGATGCCGGGCCCGCCACCGCTGACCACGGAGAAGCCGGCATCCGACAGTGCCTTGCAGATCGCGACCGCGTGCAGGTAATTGGGGTGATCGGGTTTGGTGCGCGCCGAGCCGAACACGCTCACCGAAGGCCGGATCGGCGCCAGTTTTTCAAAGCCTTCGACAAATTCGGCCATGATCTGGAAAATCTTCCACGATTCACGTACCAGTTCGACTTCACTGCCAGCATTGAGCCGGCGCGGCGGGCGATTTTTACTGTCAGTCAAGACACTCTCCTCCAGTCACATCAATTTCAGGTGTAGTCGCCATAAGCATAGCGGTTTGCGATAATCTTGTGCACTCGCATGCACTGGAAATCTAATGTCAGATAAAACCCCACCCGTAATCCTGGTCGATGGCTCGTCATACCTGTACCGTGCGTTCCACGTGCCGCAGTTACAGCGCCTGACCAACAGCCGCGGCGAAATGACCGGCGCGGTCTACGGTGTGATCAACATGTTGCGCAAGTTGCGCACGGATTATGACCCGCAATACATGGCAGTGGTGTTCGACGCCAAGGGCAAAACCTTCCGCCACGACATGTACAAGGAGTATAAGGCGACACGGCCACCGATGCCGGACGATTTGCGCAAGCAGATCGAACCGCTGCACGCGCTGGTCAGGGCCATGGGTTTCAAGCTCATATCGGTACCCAGGGTGGAAGCCGATGATGTTATCGGCACATACGCAAAACTCGCCAGCGAACAGGGCCGCGACATGCTGATCTCTACCGGCGATAAGGACATGGCGCAACTGGTGAGCCCGCACGTCACCCTGATCAACACCATGAGCAATACCCTGCTGGATGCAGATACCGTGGTGGACAAGTTCGGTGTGAAACCCGAACAGATCATCGATTACCTCGCGCTGATGGGTGACACCTCGGACAACATCCCCGGGGTGTACAAGGTCGGGCCGAAAACCGCGAGCAAATGGCTGAACGATTACGAATCACTCGATAACCTGGTCGCGCATGCCGAAGAGATCAAGGGCAAGGTCGGTGAAAACCTGCGCGCAGCACTCGACCAGCTGCCATTATCGAAACAGCTCACCACCATCAAAACCGATGTCAAACTCGAAGACGAAATCGAAGACCTGAAAATTGGCGAGGCGGATGTCGATACATTGAAAAAAATGTATACCGAGCTGGAGTTCAGAAACTGGCTTGATGAGCTCGACGGTGGCGCGCAGCAGAAAGCGCAAAGCACGAAACAGGAAAGCAAATACGAAACCGTGCTGGATGAAAAAACCTTCAAGGCCTGGCTGAAGAAACTCGAAAAAGCGAAGTTATTCGCGTTCGACACTGAAACGACGAGTCTTGATTACATGCTGGCGCGTGTTGTCGGTGTTTCATTTGCAGTCAGGTCGGGTGAAGCCGCGTATGTGCCCTTTGGCCATGATTATCCCGGCGCGCCGGAACAGTTGTCTGAAAAAACTGTGCTCGGCGGTTTGAAAACTTTGCTGGAAAATCCGAAGCAGGCCAAGCTTGGACAAAATTTAAAATACGATGCGCATGTGCTTGAAAACCACGGCATCAAAATGCAGGGTATTGCCGAGGACACCATGCTCGAATCCTACGTGCTCGATTCCACCCGCCGTCACGACATGGATTCGATGGCGCTGAGCATGCTTGGCCACAACACGATTCATTTTGTAGACATCGCCGGCAAGGGCGCGAAGCAGTTAACCTTTAACCAGATCGATCTTGAACAGGCCGGTCCCTATGCAGCAGAAGACGCGGACATCACCCTGCAGCTGCATGAAAAGCTTAGTGCTGATTTAAAAGCAGAGCCGGCGCTGCAAAAAGTATATCGCGAAATTGAAATGCCGCTGTTGCCCATATTGCAACGCATCGAACGCAACGGCGTGATGATCGATGTCGACATGCTGAAAAAACAGAGCAAGCAGTTTGCAAAACGCATTGTCGAAGTTGAAAAGCAGGCGTTCGAAGTCGCCGGTGAAAGTTTTAACCTGGCATCGCCGAAACAGCTAAGCGTCATCCTGTTCGAAAAGCAGGGCATACCGGTGACGAAAAAAACCAAGACCGGCCAGCCGTCGACAGCAGAAGATGTGTTGCAGGAACTGGCGCAGGACTATGAACTGCCGAAACTGCTGCTAGAACATCGCAGTTTAAGCAAACTCAAATCCACCTATACCGACAAACTGCCGGAACAGGTGGATGCCAAAACCGGGCGTGTACACACCTCGTATAATCAGACCGTGGCGGCGACCGGGCGCCTGTCATCCACCGATCCAAACTTGCAGAACATTCCGATCCGCAGTGAAGAAGGCCGGCGTATACGCCAGGCGTTTGTTGCACCGAAAGGCTACAAGCTGGTGGCAGCAGATTATTCGCAAATCGAATTGCGCATCATGGCGCATTTGTCAGAAGATAAAAGTTTGCTCAAGGCATTTGCCGACGGCATCGATGTTCACCGTGCCACCGCGGCAGAAGTATTTGGTGTGGCACTGGATAAAGTTGAAAACGAACAACGTCGCGCAGCAAAAGCCATTAACTTCGGTTTGATCTACGGCATGTCGGCTTTCGGCCTGGCAAAACAGCTGGGCATCGGCCGGTTTGAAGCGCAGGATTATGTCGATCTGTATTTCGCGCGTTATCCCGGTGTAAAAGCCTACATGGATTCCACGCGTGAAGCCGCGCACGACCATGGCTATGTCGAAACCGTGTTTGGTCGCCGCCTGTATTTGCCCGACATAAATGCACGCAATGCACAGCACCGTCAGTATGCCGAACGCACCGCGATCAATGCACCGATGCAGGGTACGGCGGCAGATATTATCAAGCGCGCAATGATTGCAGTAGATGCGGCCCTGACATCAGGCAAACTTGATGCACGTGTTGTTATGCAGGTACACGATGAACTGGTGGTCGAAGTCAAACAGTCTCAGGTCGAAAAGCTAAACAGCCTGCTGGTGCAGCACATGGAAAAGGCGGCAAAACTCAGGGTGCCACTGGTGGTCGATGTCGGCGTTGGCGATAACTGGGATGAAGCGCACTAACAGGATAAAGCATGAAAGTATTATTAATTGAAGATGACAGGCTGATCGGAGAAGGTATCAGCAGCGGGCTCAAGCGTGATCAGTATGACGTGCACTGGGTGCGCGATGGCGAGAGTGCAATCGCTGCTGTGTGTGATCCCGGCTATAGCGCGATTGTGCTTGATCTCGGCTTGCCGCGAGTTAGTGGCCTCGAAGTATTGCGTCATGCAAGAAATAATAAATGTAACACACCGGTATTGATACTGACTGCACAGGACAGTATTGAAGACCGGGTGGCCGGACTCGACGCCGGTGCAGATGATTACCTGACCAAGCCCTTTGACCTTGATGAACTGCGCGCACGTTTGCGCGCTTTAATTCGTCGATCTGTCGGCGCTGCAGATGAAATATTGCGTTACCGTGATATCGAGATACATGTGGCATCACATACTGTTACTAAAGCGGGCGTGGCCGTGGTGTTGTCACGCCGTGAATTTGCAATGCTGCTTGAAATGGTTTCCAGTGCCGGCCGGGTACTGTCGAAAGACCGGCTGGAAGAAAAGCTCTATGGCTGGAGCGATGATGTTGAAAGCAACACCATCGAAGTCTATGTACATCACCTGAGAAAAAAACTCGGCAGCGATATTATTAAAACTATACGTGGTGTTGGCTACATGGTGCCAAATGAGTGAGCAAAATTATCATCAGCCCTCGATACGTCAACGCCTGGTCAGTCGTGTTTTACTGATCTCACTCGGCCTGCTGATTATATTTCTGCTGATTGCATATAAAGATGTGCACCATGAAACCGAAGAGCTGTTTGACGCCCAGCTCGCGCGTTCAGCGCGATTGATTTTGAGCATGGCGCAGGCTGAAATCGAAGAAGGCGATTTTCATGACATTGCGCAGTTCCAGCGTTTTCTTGAAGGCAACCGGCTGACTGCGGCAGAACAGACGATTTCGCAGGAAGATGATGAAGGCACCAGCGCCGGCCATTATTACGAATCCAAGCTGGCGTTCATGGTGATTCATAATAATGATGCCATCGTGCTCAGTTCATATAACGCGCCGGCCATTCTCACCACGGCGCGCGTCCCCGGTTATTCGACGGTGGCTGATAAGGATACCCGCTGGCGTTTGTTCAGGCTCGACAGCAGGCAGGGCAATTTACACAGCATTACCGCTGAGCGTATCGACGTGCGCAATGACCTGGTCGGCAAAATCAGTTCCGATTTATTAATCCTGTTTGTGCTGCTGATTTGTGTGCTGGGTGTTGTCATCTGGTTTGCGATCAGCAGCGGGCTGGAACCCTTGCGCGAACTCGCCAGCCAGATTCAGTCACGCAATGAAGATAATCTCGATGCGGTGAATGACAGCAACGTGCCGAAAGAAGTGTCTGCCATCGTGCAGGCGCTCAACCGCCTGTTCAGCCGGCTGGGCAATGCGCTGCAACGTGAACGCCACATCACCTCCGATGCCGCGCATGAGCTGCGCACGCCACTGGCGGCAGTCAAGTTGCACGCCGAGCTGGCGCGCACCTCGAGCAGCGTGGAAGAACGCGATGCCGCGCTCGACAACGTGATCGAAGGCGTGAACCGGTCATCCCACCTGGTCGGCCAGCTACTCTCACTGGCGCGGCTGGAGCCGGATGCCAGCCTGCATCAGCAGCATGAAACCGAGCTGGCCGCGCTGGTATCAGATGAAATAGCCGAGCATGCCGCGATGGCAGCGAAGAAAAACATCCAGTTACTTGATCACTCTGTGGACGGCAGCACCATCAGGGGTGATGTCGCAGCCCTGCACCTGATGCTGCGCAATTTGCTCGACAATGCGATTGCCTACACCCAGGTCGGCGGTACGGTGCAGGTCAGCACCCTGCAGCAGGCTAAGCAGGTATGCCTGCGGGTCGAGGACAATGGCCCCGGCATCGAAGCCGCGGATACCCAGCGGGTGTTTGAACGTTTCTATCGCCTGAAAAATCATGACCAGCCCGGTTGCGGTATCGGCCTGTCGATCGTCGCGCGGGTGGTCGAGCTGCACCACGCCAGCATCACGCTGCGCCCGCCAGAATCCGGCAAAGGCCTGCTGGTAGAGGTTTGTTTCCCTTCAATCTAGCCGCTTCGGGGGCTTGTCCAGAGGCCCTCCCGGGCGCATTCTGTTGTCATAAGGTGGAAAATCTACCGACAGTACCGGGTTAGCGCTCGGCATTGATAACCCGCGCGAGTATGCTCATATAAAACCTTGATTATTAAATAATTATTTCTTTTGGCGGAACATTCACAGGAAATATTTTGTCTGATGATGGAGGTTTTCACACCGCTGGTCTGAATGATTCTGCGTTCTCAACTGGCTGGTCTTTAATCAGTGTTAACAATAGATTTGTAGAAAGATTTTTGTGTGAGTTGTGTGAATGCGCTGTAGCCCGGCGCGGGCTTGCTTACCTCCCTGAGCAAGCCATCTGGAACCGGTTTCCCCAAGCCGGTTCCGCTTTCTAAGCCCGGTCCTTCTTGGCCCGGGCTTTTTTTTGCCCGCGATTTAGTCAGCCTGCGGTGGCAGTTCCAGCCAGCTGTCGAGTTTGGCGACGAGCTGGTCCATGCCCTGCAGGCTGCTGGCAGAAAAGGCCTGTACACTGGCGTCAACGCCGGCCTGTTTGAGTTCTTTTTTCACCTGCTGCAGGCTTTTTGCCTGGGCGCCACGCTTGAGCTTGTCGGCCTTGGTCAGCAGCACATGCACGGGCAGGCCGAAATGCTTGCACCAGTCCAGCATTTGCCAGTCGAATTCCTTGAGCGGGTGACGACTATCCACGATTACCACCAGGCCGCGCAGACATTGCTGCTGGGTGAGATATTCCTCCAGCAGCGCCTGCCATTCCAGTTTTACCGGTTCCGGCACTTTGGCATAGCCGTAACCCGGTAAATCGACCAGCCGGCGGCGGTCATCCAGCGCAAAAAAGTTGACCAGACGCGTGCGGCCCGGGGTCTTGCTGGTTTTGGCCAGACCTTGATGGTCACACAGGGCGTTGATTGCACTGGATTTGCCGGCATTCGAGCGCCCCGCGAAAGCGACCTCGAGGCCGTCATCCTGCGGGAACTGCTTCGGCGCAGCAGCGCTGATGAGAAATTTTGCCTGTCGGTAGAAGCGGTTATCCATGATAGGCGTGATTATACGGCGCACTCGCGATCAGCGAGTACTATTCCTGGATTTATAGCGATAGCAGCCCGTGTCAAATTGATGATTCAGTGGCTCTGGTGTAGAATCGCGCCACATTTTCTCAGCCGTACAGGCTCTAAACAGGGTTATAAAGTAATGACTAAAACGATTTTCAGCGGGTTGGTTCTGATGTTCGCGCTTTCGGGCACTGTGCACGCAGGTGATGCCGAAGCGGGTAAAACCAAGGCACTGGCCTGCGGCGGTTGCCACGGTATGGACGGCAACAGCATGGTCGAAGCTTTCCCCAAGCTGGCCGGCCAGAACGAAATATATATCGTCAATCAGCTCAAGGCGTTCAAGACAAGCACCGGCCGCAGCAATGACATCATGCTGGGCATGGCCGCCGCGCTGAGTGACGAAGACATGGCTGATATCGGTGCCTTCTACCAGGTACAAAAACTCAGCAGTGCAGCCCCGGCTGACGAGAGCAAGCTGGCGCTGGGCCGCGAAGTCTACAATGGCGGCAACGTGGCCAACGGCGTCCCCGCATGCAAGGCCTGCCATGGTCCAGTCGGTGCGGGTAATGCCGGCACCGGTTATGCCCAGGTCGGCGGTCAATACGCCAGTTATACCCAGGCGCAGTTGATGGCCTTCAAGAGCGGCGCGCGCACCACTGATGACAAGGCGTTAATGCGCGACATCGTGGTCAAAATGAGCGATGCCGAAATCGAAGCAGTTGCACACTACATCGCCAGCCTGAAGTAGTCAGTGACAAGGCGTAAAAAAAAAGGATGGCCAGGCCATCCTTTTTTTATGCGCACAATTTATTTCGGTTTCACGTCTTTGTAGTGAAACACTAATCATAGTCATTTGATCTGGTGAAACGCTGTTAGTTTGATTACCTCAAGCTTCCATACGCCAACGTATACCCCAGCCTGGCGGATTCAAATCTTTAAGTACACATGCATCAGCCATGTCATGTCTGGCAGTCAACCATGCCACTGTGACATGCTCGATCGACACACTATGTCATGCTAGCAACTGAATCATAATCTGCTGATATTCTTAAAGTTTATGTATACAAGGTGTTGCAGGCCTGATAGTTGCTGGCACGTAATATGCATTAACAGTGGCTACATGGTGCTAAGTGCGGCCAGTAAAAAAATACATCAGCGTTGAGTTTGTTACACAAGATTAAGTAACAGCAAAATTCAGGACTGTTCTCGACAATAAATGAATCTAATCCGAGGAGGATGAAGACATGTTCACGAGTCTTCTACGTCAGTTGTTAAATAAAACAGCCTTTATGGCTACTTGTACCGGTTTTATGCTGGTGATCACCGCTGGCACGGTTCAGGCAGCGGCCATATGTAGTATTGCTACTAATCCCGCTAACGCGACAATTGATGAAGGACAGTCGGTTGACTTTTCAGGCAGCATTAGCGGCAAGGGTAAAAAGACCTGCAACTGGACATTTGATGGCGGGGTTCCCTCAGGTGCCACTTCTGATTGCTCTGTCAGCGTGACTTACAATAATGCCGGATCTTACACGGCAAGGCTTGATGGCACGGCTTCGAAAGAAAATCCCTCGAACTGTTCGGCAGAAGTCACAGTGACTGTCAACGGAGGCGGCGGCAATACCCCGCCAACGGCCAACGATGATTCCTACAGTGCAACCACCGCGGTACAGTTGAGTGTTGCCGCACCGGGCGTGCTGGGCAACGATACCGATGACGGCCAGTTATCACCTCTGACTGCAAGTCTGGTTTCTGGTCCCGGCAATGGTACATTGAACCTGAATGCAAACGGTTCATTCACGTATACGGGTAATTCAGCCGGTATTGATAGCTTTGTCTATGCAGCGTTTGATGGTCAGTTCAGCTCAAATGCAACCGTAACGATTACTGTAACCGATGTACCACCCGTCGCTCAGTGCAACGATGGCATCGATAATGATGGTGATGGCCTGATCGATTTTCCAGCGGATCCGGGCTGTGCAAGCCCCACCGACAACGATGAAACTGATCTGCCGCCAATCGATCCGGGTTTCGCTGCTCAGACCGACTTCAAGATCATGATGAACTACGAGCTGGGTATGCACTGTACCGGTTTCGAGTTTGCCTACTGCTGCGTATTGCCAGCATATAACTCTATCCTGGCACAGGTGGTTAAACCCAACACCATCGATCCGGATCACAGCGGTGATTATGCAAGGCTGATGGCCGGTGATCCAAACGAAGGTCTGGATGCACTGGGTCGTGAGACCGTGGTGCGTGATCTGGAGCTGGATAACAGTGGCAACTTCAAGAAATACGTACTGAAGTACTGGCATGAAGCGCAGCCGCGTAATGATGGTCGAGGTAAAGCGCAGAGCAGCCTGTTAATCAGTGCGGCTGAAGGCAATTCACTGCTGGCATGGAATACCAAGTTTGATTCTGTCGAGGTCGTTAATGGCGCCATGCAGTACGGCGATTACAATGGTTCTCAAGCGGTCCTCAAGGGTGATGGAGATTTCACTGATCCGACTGACAACTATCAGAATGCAGTCTGGAACCACCTGTACTTCTATGAAAATCTGGAAGGTGATAACACAACCGGTACCTCACTGGAAGCCGACAAGATCCGTCTTGGTGTCACAGGGCAGCCCGGTCCATTCCCGACGGTGGCCTATCCGACGGATTGCGGTCCGGCCTTCCATCCGCTGGGTCCGGTGACCACTGATGCCAATGGCAACACGGTTGCCAATGATTGCGGTGGTTTCTCTAACGGCAATGTGCTGACTTTCTCTGGTGATAAAGGCACGGTGGTGTACACCCAGATGAAAGTACTGGAAAACCTGCCGATCATGCTGACCTCGCCTGATATCTGGGAAGCGCTCGGTCTGCCGCTGACCCCGTTCGAAGACAGTGTAGATTTCTTCGGCGATCCTGGACTGCTGAATGAAGATTCAGTACGTCCCTATGTCGCCATGAAGGCACAGATGTATGACTACGATCCAGGCGCACCCAGTGGTGCGGGCGCTGCTACTTTAGACAGTGCTGGCAACCCGGTTATCGGTTTTGGTACCGCACCGATCGATATCCCGAACTGTGAGCGTTGTCACTCGAATCCTGCCAATGGTACGCAGATAGCGAACTCTGTCGCGGAAGGCGGCGGTACGCTAATAGTGGCTAACAGCCCTAATGGTGACCCGGCGCAGTATGCGCTGGTTGAGCAGGAATATAACTACTGGAACGCGTTCTATAACATCGATACCGGCGCGGGTGATTCAGACTGGTATTCCCGTCTGAAGAGTGCGGCCATCAGTATGCTGAATGGCCACGATATCCAGCACGGCACCAGCTTTGCGGCGAATTATCCTGGCGCTGATCCAGTGGGTAATGAACTTGCGCAGAACACACGCCTGGGTCACGAGTCTGTGATCTGTCAGCGTTGTCATGCGGACAACGTGATTGCTGCGGTTAAATCAGCTGAATGTGGTCCCGGCAATGAACTTGGCACAGAGCAGTGTACTGCGGGTACCTTGATCAAACCGATCACCGAAGCGATCCATAATAACCATCGTGGCATAAACATGCCGAATGCCGATGGCGAGCTGGGCATTATTGCCTTTGCTGACTCGCTGGGACGTGATGGCGGTTGCCAGGGTTGTCATCCTGCGCATCGTTCAGACGGTGATATGGCTGGTTACCCGATTACCCTGGCGGGTACCAACAAGTATGCGAACGGTGACAACCGCGGCGCTAACGGCGGCTGTTTCGTCGGCCGCGATGTGCACTCTAATCCGGGTAAAGACACCGATGGTGCAGAGACCCCTGAGTACCTGAATGCTGTCGGTCAGTACCTGGCGGATAATGTTGCCAGTGACGGTAACGGCATCTGGTGTACTAACTGTCATAACCAGCTGGGCCAGGAAATCTGGAAAGCTGAAAATATGGAAGACCTGGTTCGCGGTGTTGGCATAAGCAACCCGCGTGGCGAACCTACCCTGGCAGCAGTTGCTGCAGCAGTAGGTACCACTTTAGAGCAGGCCGAGCTATGGCTGGATCCGAAGGAGAGTGATGCAGTCGACTATAGTTATGCGATCTGGGATACCAATCCTGGTCTGTGTAACTACGTTGCCGGTTACTTTGGCGTGATTCCGGTTGATTCGGCGCATGATGGTAACGTGGCTACGGTTGAAGTGAACGTCAACAGTGCAGCAGCCTGTTCTACAGGCGGCGGTACCGGCCTGATTGACTGTGGTGCTGAGTATCCTGGTGCGCCAGCATTCCATATCTGTGGCTCCGTAGATGGTGATGGCGACTTCAGTGTGAATGCAATGGACTTCTGTACCACACCGGACTGTGTGACTGCAGCGCAGGCGACCTTGCCTACGGGTTCAGTTGCAGTCCCGGTACCGTTCTCAGCAGCTACCGATGGTCGTGACCACTGGTTATCTGCCGGTGAGCCACACTGCGCCGACTGTCACCAGGCACCGTTTGTTGAGCAGAGCGGTAACATCAATGCATACCCTCCGTTCAACTACCCACGTAAAGCAAGCCTGATGCGTTACTCGAAAGGCCATCAGAACATCAGCTGTCAGGGTTGTCATGAGTCAATCCATGGTCTGTATCCGGTAACCCCGAATATCGATACCACGTCTTATGCACAGGCAGCAGCACTGAACCACGATGGTTCGCATGGTCCGCTCAAGTGTGGTACCTGTCATGAGGTCAATGGTGCAGGCGTTCCTAGCCATATCGAGGATGGTCTGACATATAACGGGCAGCCAATTAAGGAAGACTACGATGCAGCGGTTGCCTGGATGCATACCTTTACTGAGAATGCTGATCCGTTGGTTGACTACTGCCTGAACTGTCACACCGATAACAGGACCGACATATCATCAACCAACAGGACATGGACAGAACACGCCTTCAAGGGACGCAGTTCTCGCGAGATGATGGACAAGGTAGAACTGTCTCAGCTTGGTTATGTTGCCGGTGACCCTGCGTTTGAAAGTCCTGAGAACACTGTTTGTTCCAGCTGTCATGGCGACCGTACGCGGTCACTGCAACGCAGAGGTTGCACGGATAAATGGAAGAATCATCTGATCGAGGGACGAGCTTCTGAATCAGTCTGGGAGTATATTTCAACGACCTATGCCGGCAGTACCTGCGGCTGGTAAAAAATGCATGGGGGTGAAACCCCTGTATTAGAAGATGTAACTTAAAGCTGGGAGGGAAAGGTTACTTTCCCTCCCTTTTTTATGTGATTACTGACTGCTATAGAACCTTTTTGGCTTGCAGGTAATCCTTTACACTAAACGACTAACGCGAGCTAAGTTTTTTAGACCCTATTTTGTCAGGAAAATATATTATGCAATATCAGTTTGTTACTAAACTATTATCGGTCTTGTTTATAACTTTATTACTGGCGAGTTGTGGTAATGATGAACCATCAGCCAGGGCACCCGGTACACAGCTAACAAATGCTGAAGGTGTGGTGGCAAAGGTCGGTGATGAAGTCATCACTTATAATCAGCTCAATACCATGCTGAACAGTTCGGCAATGGTTGGCCTGTCGATACCTGCACTGGGTACGCCAAAACGCAGCCAGGTGATCATAACCCTGCTCGATAAGGCGATAAGCGCCAACCTGTTATACCTCGATGCAAAGGAAAAAGGATCAGACCGGCTTACGCAATACGTCACCGATATGAAAAAATTCGAGCATGCGGTACTTGCGACCATGTATAAGTCAAAGGTCCTTATCGGTGATATCCCGGTCACAGAGGACGAAGTAGTGGCGTTTTATAAATCAAGCATCAGTCCAGAGGCCGAGCTCACTGATGATGTAAAAGTTGCCATCGAAGCCAAGATCCGCAAGCATCGATTTACTGAATTGAACAAGAGCATGCGTGAACGCCTGCGAGCGGGTGTTGATATAAAAATTAATGAAGATGTGCTGAGCACTGACGCCGATGACAAACGTTCTGATGTTGATACTATTGCTACCGTGGCAGATAAACGCATCACCTGGAATGAAGTGAAAGTGCAGATGCGCGGCGCTGATTATCGCGCCACGCTGGCTGAGTTTTATGTCGATAATGACGAAGAACGTCTGGCGCGGTTACAGGAGTATATCGATAATACCTTGATGGCAGACAAAGCATTAGCTGCAGGTATGGACAAAGACCCTGAATTTATCCAGCGTACTGCAGAGTACCGCAAGACCCACCTGATCAATCTGCACCGCGCAAATATGATTGCTACAATGGAAACCGTCAGAAGATGAGCTGAAGACATTCTTCGTCGATCACATGGAAAAGATCAGCGTACCCGAGACACGCAAGGTGCAGATGGTCGTGGTCAAGACCCGCGAAGAAGCTGAATCGATCAAGGCTGAAATCGATAGCGGCAAGATCACCATGTTCCAGGCGGCGCAGCTGTACTCATTAGATCCTAATGCAAAAAGCACCCTGGGCGAGATGGGCTGGGTCAGCCAGGGTACCGGTTTTGATGAACTGGATAACTTTACCTTCAACCTGGAACCCGAGGTGGTTAGTGATCCTGTCGAATCACCCGCCGGCTGGCACCTGGTCAAGGTCCTGGATGTGAAAGATGCGCAGTATCAGAACTTCGATGATCCGCAGGTAAGCCGGCTCACACTCAGGATGTACATGAAGAACAAGTTCAATGACTATGTTATCGACCTGCGCAAGAATCAATTTGCGGTGGCAGTCTACCAGGACGAACTCAACAGGCACTTTCAGAAAGAAGCCGATTACATCGCAGCACTCACTGTGAAATCCAGAGAGCAGGGTTCAATTACTGAGCAACGTACGCAGGAAATGCAAAAGTGGATCACACCAGCTGCACAGTAGTAAAGAGGTGACGGAGGGATTAAATAATGATCAATTGCTTAATCTGGTTACTAAATAATCTCTCCGTCACCTTTATTCGCCCGCTTTGGCCGGGACCTCCCTGCAATCACCTTAGCCTGTTATCCCGGGATTACACATATCCCGTTACCCACGCAAATTATCCCCTGTCATCCCCGCATGATTCTGGCGGGGATCCAGTGACCTGACGTATTCGCCGTGAACCACAGAGTTCACCGCAGCAACTGTTATCAGGGCTGTCGCATTACGTAGGGTGGGCATTGCCCACCGGCATTTATTTTGAACAGGGTGCGGTGTGTTTACTGGTTGAGTTGCAGTACAACATGGCATTGTTTTTCGCCTTGCTGGCGAGTCACGTTGCAAATCACATCCATGTGATTTGCCCTTCGGGTCTGCTACGCAGCACAAATTCATTCCCGATGAATTTGTCTTTGCGTGGCCAAAGAAAAGTAACCAAAAGAAAGGCCACCCCAACGCCACAGCCGGTCATTAAAAACATGACCGGTTCCCTCGTCGGCCACAATCAACGGGGCCCCTTCAGAACTCGCGAGTAAACAACACTCGCTCAGACAGCTGAAGCGGTAAGCTCCCCGTTGTTTGTGTCCTTTTCGGCTGTGTCGAAGGGGGGAATTGAGACAGTCAAAAGCATAAGGCGTAAAAATATGGCTTGCCACAGCTTTGTCTTGAAATATCGAGGGTATTAGCGTTACAGTACTTATCAAGCAGCACACACACCTTGAGGGAAGTGCGATAGATGGAATTCGACAGCAATTCAAAATCAGTAATGCGAGAAAAACGTGGTCTGCCCCCAATTGCTTTAACAAGATGTACACCCTAGTGTAAGCAGTAGCTAAATAGAATTATGAACAAAAAAACAACGACTGAAACGATCTCACCTGAACAGTATGAAGCTGCTTTGATGGGAAAGAGAAGGCGGCTTTAGAGCAGGCGCTTGATATAAGCATTAAAGGGGACGTGGCGAATATTTAAAACCAAGGAGATTTTCCAGATGCAAACAACAGAACCATCGAAGCGCATAATCAATCATAAGACGATGCGCGCAATCATAGGACTGATTGCTTTACAAATGCCATTAACCGTTCTACTTCTTTCAGGCCAGCGAGAACTGACGTCTATCAGCATCTCGTACTGGACTGATTCACGCGATATTTTCGTCGGATCCTTGATCGCGGTTGGGTTTTTCTTGTCGGCATACAATGGAACGGGTCATGGAAAAGACCTGGAATACTGGCTAAGTAAAGCGGCTTGTATCTTCGCCTTATGCGTCGCCTTTTTTCCTGCTGAAGGTTTTACGAATGAGGACGTTCCAGCAAAATGGATTCAGGTTTTCACTGAATCTATCGGAGTGACAACGGATGTAATACATAAGAGCGCCGCAATTCTCCTCTTTATATGTCTCTGTTCTTTGATGTGGTTTTTTTCATCTCGCGCAAAGAAGAAAGCTAAGCTCGGTCGCTCTAACTTCTATCGTGGCGTCAGTCTGTGCATGTTAATCGGTATGCCCGGCATGTATTTTATTGGGAATGCATATGCGTTGAATGACACGCTCTTCTGGGTTGAATGGCTGGGGCTGTGGCTGTTCGGTGTTGGCTGGCTTGCCGCAGGTATCTACCATGCCGAAGATTCAACTACGTAAAAAGGAGACAGAATAAAAGAGGGCCTTCATAGAGATTTATAATAAGTGGGGTCAAATAAGTGGGGTCAGAGAGCAATTGTCTCTAATATAAGAAACAATGTTCTCTGACCCCAATATGTTCGAACCAGGCATATAACACGCTACTAGCCTGTTTCGTGACAGATGTCGCAAAATTACATTCTACGAATATCATGTCTCCGTTTCATAATAACTCAAATGTAAACAATTACCCCGTCCCCGTGATCACTTCTGATTGCCAATAAAATATATTTATTTCAGGTATCGCTAATATTATTGTGAACAAACTCACATATACAGTGGTTAACAGTAAGTTTTCATCATAACTGATGATGCATCACGGATTCTGTCGGTACATGATAACTATAATAGTAGGCTAATCAATATCACGGCGCAGCTAACTCGGTATTAGGCTGTACGATACAAATTTATGACAAACCAGGACAACATGATGAAACTAATACACTCTTATACTGGGATATTTTTACTACTTAATAGTGCATTTCTGCTCTCGGCATGCAGCAGTGATGGCGGTAGTGGTGAAGCTGGCGGTGAAGAAGTTGACAACTTCCCGGGCACCGTCGCTAGCAGTCATTTCTTTTCCGCAACTGACGGCGTGAGTGGATTTGAACTATGGAAAACCGACGGTACTGAAGCCGGTACTGTTCAGGTCAAGGACATCAACTTAGCAGGCGACTCGAGGCCAGTCTCATATACATATGTCAACGGCACGATCTATTTCAGGGCCGATGATGGCGTGAATGGTGCTGAGTTATGGAAATCGGATGGCACTGAGGTCGGCACAGTACTGGTTAAAGACATCTGGCCTGCCGGTGGTTCATCCCCGTTCCGATTAATCAATATCGCCGGCACACTTTTTTTCACGGCTAATGATGGCGTCAGTGGCAGCGAACTGTGGAAGTCTGATGGTACAGAGGTCGGTACTGTGAGGGTAAAAGACATCAACCCGGTTGACGGCTCATTTCCAGGCGACCTTATTAATATTGATGATACGCTTTTTTTCGTGGCTGATGATGGAAGCAATGGGATTGAACTATGGAAATCTGACGGTACTGATGCAGGTACGATACTAGTAAAAGATATCAACGCATCAGGTGACTCAGAACCTTCAAGATTAACCAACATCAACAACACGCTTTACTTTAGTGCTAGCGATGGCATCAATGGCTATGAACTATGGAAGTCGGATGGTACTGCAACTGGTACGATAATGGTTAAAAATATTAATGCTGCTGGTAACGCATTACTTGGCGACTTAACCAGCGTCAATGGTACTGTCTACTTTAGCGCTAACGACGGCATTAATGGAAGTGAGTTGTGGAAATCGGACGGCACTGAAAGCGGCACTGTAATGGTAAAAAACATTAATGCAGTTGACGGTTCCTCACCGCGCAACCTAATCAGTTTAAACGGATTACTGTATTTTTCAGCAGACGATGGCATCAATGGCTTCGAGTTATGGCAGTCTGATGGCACCGATGCTGGCACAACATTAATTAAGGACATCAATACAACAGACGATGCATCTCCATTCGGACTAACCAATATAAAAGGCACGCTGTATTTTGGCGCTGATGATGGCAGCCGAGGCTTTGAGCTATGGAAAAGCGATGGGACAGAAGCAGGAACGATACGTGTAATAGACATCAATCTCGGTAGCGATGACTCGTTCCCGCTGATTCAATCAGGCCTCTACACACCTGGCCATGAGCCGTTGCGATTTCCTGACGGTCGTTTCATGTTTCGCGCAAA
>CAWKAL010000125.1:0-17635 GCA_963847575.1 uncultured Gammaproteobacteria bacterium | reverse complement strand
CTATACCTGGTAAAGGTTTTCATCTGATTTGACGGTTAGGGCATCAAATTCCGATATTGCCCTCCAATCGTTCCCATTTATGCCCTATGCGGAAAAAGTAATAACCTTGAGTCCGCAAATGAACGCGAATAAACGCAAATCAAGCTCAAATAATAAAATGTGTGTGCTATCTGCAAACAGCCGGGCTGTGTCTTATTGAACAAATTTGATGCGTAACCACTTCAGGATAAATCCAGACTTATCTTTTACCCACATAAAATATTTGCCTGCTATTAAATGTCAGCCATATGAGACCAGATGTCGCCACCGTGGCGAAGATCGAACAAAACATATCAGGTTTCATTTGCGTTTATTCGCGTTCATTTGCGGACTCATAATTCTATTGTTTTTCAAGCTGCCGATTCAGATTCGAACTGCAGCAAATAATTGCTTGATGTTTAAAAATCGTAGCGATAGCCAAGCGAGTAAAAGAAGCTGCTGTTGTTGAATGCGCCAGTATCTGATGATTCACTGGTATCGTCATAGCCAATCTCGAAATCGAGGCGTACTTTCTTTTGATAACGATAGTCAGTCCTTATCAATGAACGCAGTTTATTCTGCTTGCGGCCATCGCTCAGCTTGCGAATGTCGTATTGCAGTCGAGGATTAATCCGCCAGTTCCGGGTAATGGGAAAGCGGGCATTGGCAATCAGTGAAATCGTATCCGATAGTTTCGTGTTAAGCAGTCTAAAACCGAACACGCTGGTGTCATTCGTCATGATCAGGCCGTTACCGACAAATTGCGCACCCAGGTAATAATCCGTGCCGGTGCTTTCTGTCGCGGGTACGCCACCAGAAGCAACCGTGCTGCCGACCCTGGAAAAAGTTAAATCTGCACTGACTTGTGTTTTCTCGGTAAGCGGCTGGCTGCCACCGACAGTAATTGTCTGGCTGTTGGACGTGCGGTCACGTGCGAGCTGGTAGATTTGTTCGATGCTCAGGGTTTGCATCAGTTCTTCAATACTGGCTTCTGTTCTGCCAATCAGCGCATTGCTCGCAGTGAGAATGGGTGATTTACGCAAGAAGGCGTTGAGGTAGGCGGTCTGTCCGCTCTCGAAACGCATATTGGTATTGATCTGCGCGATGTTGACCGTTTTGAAGACCGTATCATAGTCAATCAGGCCAAATGCAGAGAATGCTTTATCACGATACTGGATTTCAGTCCCGGTGCTGATATGGTCGTCAATACCATCGACAGTTTGAATAATGTGAAACAGGGTCATGTCCCAGTAGTTGAAGAACGTGCCGGTTTCAAAAGTCAGGCCATATAACTTCTTATGATCATTCAGCGATGACTTGTTTGTGGTCTCGACCGGTAAGCCCGCCAGTATATTGAGTCGCATATCTGGCGTTATCTGGTAACCCGCCGATGCGCCGTCAAAACGGTTGAGCAGGCCGCCGATGCGCAGCGTTTGTCTGCCCACGCGTGCAGAAGTGCCGGTATCCCTCAGGCTGAAGTCATAATACATCTCGATAAATCGGAATTCATTTTTGGTGCCATCGTTGAGGAAATCATAGGTGTCATCAGCCGTAAACTGGATGCGATGCTCCAGGTTGTCATTCTTGATAACGTTGGTGATATCAAAAAAAGTAATTAACTGCGACAGGGTATTGATAGAACCTGCGTCAGACGTGGTCACAGTATCATTTCGATAAAACTGCGACAGGCTGCCGTATGTATCGACCCTGTAACCAGGTTTGTCTGTGGTCATGCGCATTTTGTCCCTGGGCGCTGCGGTTTCGGTGAGCAGGCCGGACAGGCGTTGCTTGACGCGATCTGTGGCTTCACCTTCAGGATAGCGTGAAATATATTTTTCATACAATGCACGCGCATGCGCTTTCTGGCCATTGCGATGACGTGCCAGTCCGAGTAACTCCAGTGCCTCACGTGAGTACTTGTTTTCACCTGAGGCATCAATCGCACCAAAGTAACGAACAGCCTGCGCGTAGTTTGCATTGGTGAATTCTGACTTGGCGCGTAGCATCAGGCTGTCGAGCTGGGTGTCAGACAGGGATGATTTGTTGGCAGTTGATGAAGTAGCGCGGGTAGTAGCCGGTTTAGAAGCAGCTGTCCTGCTTAACGCGGTTGTATTAGATAAGGCTACTTCGTTACTGTCGACGCTATTGACCCAGGCGCCCGGGAATTTTTTCTGTAATTGTTTTGCGTAGGTCCCGGCCTGTTTGCGCGTGTTGAAAAAGCCAAGATTGAGGCGCTCCCATTGTTTGCCCTTGACGGTGACGCTGGAAACGTAGAGCGTATAACCTTCAAAAAGATTGCTGGCTCCGGCTTGCCAATTATTGCCAGTGCCAGGCATCGATGCAAGTACTACTGCATATGTAGATGAAGCGGCCAGTACCGGTGTTAATACTGAAGTGCAAAATACACTTATCAGTAATAAAAAATATCGCATGGCCGCAGTTGATTTATAGCGCTGCATTGGAGCGTTCCGGTTTAGTGTGCATCATCGCAATGAATCAGCGCATGTTTATATAGTGTTTGTCTCTAACAGGAGCGGTGAACATCACTACCACTCAGCACTGCTTGGTCGATGTTCGCCCGACTTGGTGCCATCAAAATGACAAGAGCCTGCACAGTCTGTCAGTTCAATAATGGGCGTATTCTTGTGCTTGTCTGGAATCTCGCCGCGGTTATAGACATCGGCATGGCATCCCGCACAATCGGGCCTGTATGCAGTAAACGGCCAGACAATTGCCTGGTTATTGGTAGTGTGGCAATCCACACACAAGGTTGCAGTCCTGTGATCGCCGGGGTAATCGGGCGAATCATGGCGGAACAGTTCCTGCGGCGTCCAGCGCGTTGTGTTGTGACACCGTTCGCAATCCAGCGAAGTGACAAAATGCGTGGTTGTTTTTCCTGTCGCCGTGCTGCCGTTATGACACGAGGTGCACTGGCCGGTAACAGAGTTGTGATCAAAAGATGCGCCCAACCATGTCGTGGTGTTGTGGCACAGATCGCACTCACCCGTGGTTTGTAAATGCGTGGGTGATTTACCGGTTGCAGTACCACCGTTATGGCAGCTGCTGCATTGTCCAGTGACATTGCTATGGTCAAAGCGTACTGCGCGCCAGGTGCGGGTATCATGGCAGGCGTCGCATTCGTCATTGGTCAGGGGGTGGCCGACCGGCATGCCGGTTGCGGTAAATCCGTTATGACAGGATTTACAGGTGCCGATAACAGCGCCATGGTCGACGTGGCCAACGCGGGTAAAGCTGATCGTGTTGTGACAATCGTCGCATATCGGTGTGCTCAGTATATGTGCAGGCGATTTGCCGGGTGCGATATTGCCATTGTGGCAACTGTCACATGAACCGACAACGGAGCTGTGGTCAAATCGTGCGCCGCGCCATGTATCAACCGTATGACAATCGTCGCAGAAGTTACCACTAATAATATGCTGAGCATGTTTACCGGGTGCGCGGCTGTTATCGTGGCACTGTCCGCAGTCAATGGGCGTGCCCTTGAACTGTCCTGCAACATGGCAACTTGAGCAGTCAATAAACTGGTGTTTACCGGTGAGTGGGAACCCCGTTGAGAAATGGTCAAAACCGGTAGCATCATCGGCAGCGTTAACAGGTGATGCAAGCAATGCTAATACAAATGTTATCAGCAGCATCATCAAGGCTGTGGCGTGGTTGTCAGTATGCAGGGTGAATAGCTTCATAGTCATGTACCGGTTAGCGGCGAATGTTTATTTCTCTGAAATTTTCAGTGTTGTGACACTGTGTGCACTGCCTGCCGAATTGCCTGTTATGAATATCGTCGCGTCGGTGGCAGGCGATGCAGTCACCCGAGGCGTCGAGTTTTCCGTCGGAACTTGTTTTGTGGCAATCGTAACAGCCGAGTTTTTCGTGCGCGCCGTCGATTATAAATTCGGTGGCCTTGTCATGGTCAAACAGCCAGTTTTTCCAGGAGTTAGGGTTGTGGCAGCTGTGGCAATCGATACCCAGGCGTGTCTTATGCACGTCATCAGCAGCATGGCATTGATTGCAGTCAGTGGAAGCGTCGCTGTAATCAGCCGTCAGGTGGCATTCATCACATGCAGTGGTGGCATGCATACCAATCAGCGGAAAATGCGACAGGTCATGGTCGAAGCGTACGTTGTTGTTCCAGCCTTTTTCATTATGGCAGTTTGCGCATAGCTTTCCCTGTTTGCCTTTGTGAATGTCGTCTTTCTTATGGCAGGTCAGGCAATCGGTTTTTAGTTTTTTATCAAGCCTGTCTTTATGGCAGTCTGTGCAAATCAGCTTGCTATGTTTCCCCTTCAGGGGGAAATCTGTTTTACTGTGATCAAATTTTGATTTTGACCATCGACTGGTAGTGTGGCAGTCATTGCATTTTTTTCCATAGTGGCCTTTGTGGCTGTCATCGTTTTTATGGCAGCCATAGCAATCCGTTGGCACTTCTTTTTTCAGATTTCCCGAGACATGGCAGGTATTGCAGCCCGTGGTTTTATGCGCACCAAACAGGGAAAAGTCAGTTTTTTTATTATGGTCAAATGAGGCCTGGTTCCATTTTTTGGTGGTGTGACAGTCGTTGCAGGCCTTGCCATATCCGCCTTTATGAACGTCCTGGATTTTATGGCAGCCGATACAGGTATCAGGCGTGTCCTTGTATTTTTGATTAATGTGGCAGGAATCGCAGCTGGTTTTTTTGTGGGCGCCCTTTAGCGGGAAATCAGTTTTCTTGTCATGATCAAATGCGGTTTTTTTCCAGCCGTTCTCTGCATGGCAGTCATCACAGTCTTTACCCTGTTTACCTTCATGGACATCATCTTTCTTGTGGCACGAGTAGCATGCGAGGGGTGCCTGTGCATATTTTTTACCTGGTTTGTGGCAGGCGTTGCAGGCGGTTTTGCTGTGTTTGCCTTTCAGTTCGTAATCGGTTTTGCTGTGGTCGAAGGTGGTTGTGTTGAAAAGTATAATATTCGCATCTCGGCCTTTATGGTCTGAGTGGCAATGTTTGCAGTTATTCTTTACTGCGCCGGGCAGGCGGCCGTGGAAGCCGGTCTTTTTGTTGATGTCGTCGAGAATAGTATCGTGATCATGGCAGCTGACACAGAGCATCCCTTGTTTGTTCTTGTCACCTGTCTCATGGCACTGGTCACAGTCTTCCTCGTATTTTTCATGCGCCTTGATGACGGGCCCTGGCATCAATAAAGTACGAAATGAATCGGCGTGACTGGCCTGCATGGAAAACATCAGGACGTTAAAAATAATAATAAGTAATACAAAGGAACGTAGCTGCATGCGTATCACAATAACCGTGTTTAATACACATGTACTGCGAACACATGAATGATGGCAGTGATGATCATCATGAAAAATAGCGGCAGATGCAGGATATGCCACAACGAAAACAGGCGTTCATAAACCCTGAAGGCCGCGACTTGCCTTAATTTCAGCATGTACTGTTTGACGTTATCGATTGCAGCACCTGTACCCGTTGCATTGCTGGACGAGATAAATTTGAGAATGCGTTTCTGGGTGCGACGAGAACTGATGCCCAGTTGTAGCACGTGCCACAGGCTGGGAAGGATGCCGGCATAAATCTGTAATGCTTTTGTTTCCAGCTGGTTGAGTTCGGCTACCTGGGATTCACCGATGGCGCTGTTTCCGCTGAGTGCCTGGTGATCAGAGCTGGCCTGTTTTCTAAGTTCGGCCAGAGAAATTTTTGAGCCATACAGGCCATGATGAATATGGGTATATATATAGCGCCCCACCAGGCCGCTGCCCGCGACCAGCAACATGCAGATCAGGGCGATGTTGCTGTTGGTTGAGCCGAGGTGAAAATTGGAATGAAACAGGATCATCACCGGGCCGACCACCCCCAGCAGCATATGAAGCCCAAACCAGTAACGAATCGGTATCAGGCGGGTCATGAACGCGACGCGCTTGCTCAGCGGGTAGAGCAATAGCACCAGCATCAGGCTGGCACCGGTAATCCCCAGGATATACCCGGCACCGGTTTCTGCGCTCAGATAATTATTGTCGCGGTTGTTCCAGCCGACTATGAGCAGCGCAATGATGCCCAGGCTGAAAAGATTCCGCACCAGCATAATCAGCAACTTGGTAATGATTCCTGGCGATTTTTCCGTGCTCGGTGGAGCAGTTTCTGTTTGCGGCATGGAGCTGGCCGCAGATGTCTGTATGCTCATAGAGTTCCTTGCTGGATATAGTAAATATCTACCTGATCCATCTGGATAAGTGGCGTCTGTTTGCTATATTTTAGTTAAGCCGGTCGCAAAATGCTGGAAGTTGGCTGCGAAGTATCGCAGATCATCCGACTGCTTCCGGTGGATATGGTTCGTGCTCATTTTCTGATGATTTAAAACTAGCCTCCAATCCTTAAAATAAGCTTAAAACTATGAGATATAGTCGAGGCCAGTTATGTCGATGACACTATGGGTTTACCTTGTTCCCGCGCTGCTGATAGTGGGTTTTTATCAGTGGCGGCGCAGCAGTCGCCATCGCGGCAGTCAGCGAATTCTGGATGAGAGCCTTGCCAGCGGGATGACCGAGCCATCATCACTTCACCCGCTGGTCAATATGACACGCTGCCTGGGCTGTGGCGTTTGCGTCAAGGCATGCCCGGAAAAAAATGTGCTGGGACTTATCCACGGCAAGGCCTACCTGGTGAACCCGACGCATTGTATCGGCCACGGCGCCTGCAAGACGGCCTGTCCGTTCGATGCCATTGAGCTGGTATTCGGCACAGAAAAACGCGGCGTCGATATACCCGAGGTGAATCCGGATTATCAGACCAATGTGCCGGGAATATTTATCGCCGGCGAGCTGGGTGGAATGGGTCTGATACGAAACGCGGCCAACCAGGGCATCCAGGCGGTCACTTCTATCAGCAAGCTAGATGGTATCGGCAAGTCGCATCCGCTGGATCTGCTGATCGTCGGTGCCGGCCCTGCGGGCATCGCGGCCTCGCTGGCAGCAAAAGATAAAAAACTGCGCTTTGTCACAGTTGAACAGGATTCACTCGGCGGCACCGTGTCACACTACCCGCGTGGTAAAATCGTCATGACCGCGCCGGTGGAATTGCCCATCGTGGGGAAAATGCATTTCAAGGAAACCACCAAGGAAGCGCTGATGGAATTCTGGGAAGGTATTATCGAAAAAGCCGGTTTGCAAATTAACGCCAATGAGCGCGTTGAAAGCGTGACCCACGATGCGTCGGGCTTCAGTGTTAAAACATCCAGGCAAACATACCAGACACGTGCAATTTTGCTGGCCATTGGTCGCCGCGGCACGCCACGCAAGCTGGGCGTGCCGGGTGAAGAAATGACAAAAGTAGTGTATCGCCTGATTGATCCAGAACAATATCGGCAGAAAAATGTACTGGTGGTTGGCGGTGGTGATAGCGCGCTGGAAGCTGCTATCAGTATTTCAGAAGAGGCGGGTAGCCAGGTGACGATTTCGTATCGTAGTGAGGCATTTTCGCGCGCGAAAGAAAAAAATCGCCAGCGCCTGGCCGAGGCCGAAAAAAAAGGCCGCTTACGCGTACTGATGAAATCGAGTGTCAAACAGATTGCGTCTGATAATGTAGTTATAAATGCAGACGGAAATGAAGTCTGTATCGACAACGATGCGATCATCGTTTGCGCAGGTGGTATTCTACCGACCGCGTTTTTGAAAGATATTGGAATTAGTGTTGAAACAAAATTTGGAACTGCGTAGTGATTAGACATTTTACCGGCATTATTTTATTGCTTGCCATACTTTGTGCCGAAGCGGCGACCATGGCAGATGCAAAACTGGCCATTCGAAGTCGCGATTTTTCTCAAGCCGTTACTATTCTGAAGCCGCTGGCGGCCTCGGGTGATAAAGAAGCGCAATACCAGCTTGCGGTCATGTACCGCAATGGCCAGGGCACAGCAGAAAATGCCAGAGAGGCGTTCAGATGGATGGGCAAATCAGCTACGCAGGGCTTTGCGCGTGCGCAGTACACGCTTGCAGGCTATTACGAAGAAGGTGTCGGTACACCGCAAGACACCAGCAAGGCAATGCGCTGGTACAACGCTGCTGCAAAGCAGGGCTATCGTAATGCAGAAAAACGCCTGAAAGATTTAAACGAGGCGGGTGCGGGCAACACGGCTTCGAACAGGGTGAGTGATGAAGCGGCCTTGATACAGGCAGTCACTGCGAATCAAATTGAAAATGTAAAAGCGCTGCTGGAAAACGGTGCAAATGCAAATGCACGTGATGAGAAAAAGCGACCGGTATTACTGCAGGCTGTATCGCGCAAGAACGCCGCCATGGTTGCGCTGCTGTTGAAGCATGGCGCGAATGCAGATGCTGCCGATGCGTATAAAGACAGGCCCTTGATGCTTGCTGCCAGCCAGGGCGATGTAAGCATGGTGCGCGCACTGCTTAAAAAAGGCGCCAGCCCTGATGCCAGGGACGCAAATGGAAACTCGGCGCTGATGCTGGCAGCACGTAAAGGGCATCGCGCAGTGGTCGATGTGTTACTGAAACACAAGGCCTCGCATAAACTTAAAAATCGTGACGGCGAAACCGCAATCGAGCTTGCATCGCGTGCCGGTCATAAACAGGTCGTCGATGGCCTGGTGAAATACGGTGCACGCATGCCATCAACCCAGGCAGCGGGATTAAGTGCCAGCCAGAAACTGGCGGCGCTAAGCAAGGGCGCTGATACAGTCTACAAAAACTGGACAGCGTTGATGATCGCGTCCTGGCGCGGACAGGCCGACGTGGCGGAGTTGTTATTGAAAAAGGGTAAGGATGCCAACCAGCGTGATGCGGAGGGCCATACCCCGCTGACGCGCGCGGCATTTCAGGGGCATGATGCGGTCATTGATTCGCTGCTGCGTCACGGTGCAAAAAAGGATTTAGCGGGCAAGCACGGTAAAACAGCCCTGATATGGGCCGCCGAGAATGGTCATCAAAAATCGGTAGCACGATTAATAGACGCTGGCGCAAACCTGAATGTGCAGGATAAATCCAGCCGTGGTGCACTGCTGTATGCATTTGGCGGCGGTCATGAGGGGATTGCTGATGCGCTGCTGAATGCAGGCGCAAAACCCGGCAGGACACTGTTGCGTGGTCGAAATGAACTCATGATGGCGGCCGCCAGCATGTCGCCCGAGATGGTCAGGCGACTGCTGTCGGCCGGTGCGAATGCAGGCCTGGCTGACGAATCGGGCCACAATGCACTATGGTATGCAGTCGAGGCGAATAAAATTGCCAATGTTAAATTGCTGCTGGCTACCGGCGTTTCTCTTGCCAGCAAAGACAAACGCGGCATGACTATTTTGCATCACGCAGCTGCACTGGAGTCGGGCGATGTTGCGGCCTTGTTAATAGCAAAAGGCGCTGCCATTGACGGGCGTGCGACTGACGGCAATACACCTTTGATGATCGCCGCATCGCGCGGCAAACCCGGAACACTAGCCGAACTGATTGCCAGGGGTGCAGATGTGAACGCAAAGAATAATGTCGCCAACACCGCTTTAATGCTGGCTATCGAATCCGGCGAGCTCGAATCGGTGAAACGCCTGCTGAGTGCCGGCGCAGATGTAAATGCTCGAAATAACAAGCGTGAGCAGGCCAGCCACCTGGCAGAACTGTCTGGAAACCAGGCGATCATCCAGGTAATTTCCGAGCATAAAAGCGGCAAGGGTTTTTTCGGGCTGTTTTAGTCGCCCGGTTAAATTTACGTGCCGGTTATCGCGCGTGAATACTGGAAATATTAAGCTGGCACGCGATTGGTGTTGTCTTGATAGAATAATACCGTTTGATATTTAACGACAGGCGAGTACTGTACATATAATAATGAATGTCCCGGAAAAGAAAATTCGCAATGCTGCTACTGCATTGATGACAAAAGCAGCGCACGCTGTTTCCCAGGTTATCCTCGGTAAGGAAGAGCAGATTCAGCTGGCGCTGACCTGCCTGGTTGCGCGCGGCCACCTGCTGATCGAGGACTTGCCCGGGGTCGGTAAAACCACGCTGGCACACGCCATCGCGAAAGTCATGGGGCTGGAGTTTCAACGCATCCAGTTTACGTCGGATTTATTGCCGGCCGATGTGCTTGGTGTCTCGGTGTATAGTCGCGAGCGTTCGAGTTTTGAATTTCACCCGGGCCCGGTATTCAGCCACTTTATCCTGGCAGATGAAATCAATCGAGCCACCCCGAAAACCCAGAGCGCCTTGCTCGAAGCCATGGAAGAACACCAGGTCACGATCGAAGGCGAGACGCGCGCGTTGCCCGAGCCATTTTTTGTGATCGCGACGCAAAATCCGGCGCACCAGATCGGCACATATCCATTGCCCGAATCGCAACTCGACAGGTTCCTGATGCGGCTGAAACTCGGGTTCCCCGATCGCGATGCCGAACGTGAGCTGCTCAAGGGCGAAGAACGACGTGACATGATAGAGCACATCACGCCCGTACTGGATGCAGGAAAACTGCTCACCATACAAAAGCAGGCGGCCAGTCTGCACGCGGCTGATGCGCTGCTGGATTATGTGCAGGCGATACTCGAATTTAGCCGGCAATCGCCGGTGTTTGAATTCGGGCTGTCACCACGCGGCGGCCTGGCGTTGTTGAACTCGGCGCGTGCGCTGGCATTACTCGAAGGCCAGGACTTTGTATTGCCCGAGCACATCAAGCGCGTCCTGCCCTCAGTGGCTAATCATCGCCTGGTGATCAATGCAGATGATCTACAGCAAAAGCAGGTGACTGCAGCCGAGTATATTTCACAATCCGTGCCTGTTCCCTGATGAATCATGATCGTGCCAGACGATCATCGGCGGGCTTTATGAATTTTACCCGACAGCCGTTTTTTAATTTCATCAGCAAGCGCAGTGGCCCGTTCGATTCTATCGTGCTCGACCGTCGTCGCGTCTATATCCTGCCAACGAAAACCGGCGTGCTGTTTACAGTGCTGTTATTCATACTATTGATCGGTTCGATCAATTACGGAAAAAGCCTGGGGTTTATGCTGACGTTTTTGCTGGCGGCGGCTACTAATGTTGCGATGATTGCTACCTGGCGCAATCTTGCTGGTTTGACATTACGCGCCGGCGGCGGTACGCCGGTATTTACTGGCCAGTCAGTGCAGTTTGCTGTTCAACTGGAAAACACAGATGCCATCAGTCGTCGTTCAATCGCGGTGAGTCATGACGGGGTGGAGTATGAAGTCATTGATGTGCCACCGAATGCCACTGCACAAATACATTTTAAAGTGCAAACAACACGCCGGGGTGTGCAAAAGTCGGGCAAGTTCAGGCTTTACTCGCGTTACCCGACGGGCCTGTTTGTATCCTGGACATGGATAGAGCTCAAAATGTCTGCCCTGGTATATCCACAGCCGGTTGATAAGGCTGAGCTGGTTGCATCCGGTGATTCGCAGGAGGGCAGTGAAGCATTCAATGGTGCCGGGCTGGAAGAGTTCTCCGGTCTGCGTACGTACCAGCAGGGGGATTCCTGGCGTCGTATTTCATGGAAGGCATCTGCACGTAGCGATGTGTTGTATACAAAGGAATTTGTCGGCGGCCGGCCTGAGCAGGTGTGGATAGACTGGAATACCATTGTTGCAAAAGATAACGAACACCGGCTGTCGATTATGACGCGCCTGGTGATCGATGCTGAGGCTGTTGCTAACCATTATGGTTTACGCCTGCCATCAGTGGAGATCAGCCCTGATGTTGGCAATACACATTATCACCAATGTTTGCGTGCGCTGGCCTTGTATGGGCACTGATGTAAACAGCATCGACAGCTTGTCGGTAGCTCGCCTGATGCCGGTGCTGCTTGGTATGTTGCTGGTCGGTCTGCCCTTGTATGCATACCTGTCATGGCTGGTGCTGTGGTTTATGCTGGTATTCTCTGTGTGGAGCGTGCTCATTATTCGTCGCATAGTGAAGCCGCCGGGCGCATTGATGCGGTTCGTACTGGCGATGCTGGTAGTCGCGGTGTTGCTCATATCATACGGTACGGTATTCGGATTGATCCCGGGTACCTCGATGGCCATCCTTCTGTCCTATCTCAAGTTGTTTGAAATCAAAAGCAGGCGCGATATTGCAGTCATAATCTTTCTGGAATTTTTTCTTGCCTCAAGCGTGTTCTTCCACAGCCAGTCAGTATGGATTGCGCTGTACGTGTTTGTGCTGGTGATATACCTGTTGAGCTTGCTAATGATGCTTGCTGATCGCATCGGAAGTGTAGACTGGCGTGCGCGATTGCACTATTCAACGCGGATGGTGCTGCAGTCACTGCCATTGATGCTGATACTGTTTCTGTTATTTCCGCGGATACCCGGGCCGCTCTGGGGCCTGCCGAAAGATGCCCTGACTTCAACCATTGGCATTAGCGATGAAATGAGCCCGGGAAGTATAAACAAGTTGATTAGTTCATCCAGGGTGGCATTTCGTGTCAGGTTTGAAGGGTCACCGCCGCCGAAATCGGATTTATACTGGCGTGGACTGGTGCTATCAATTTATGACGGTAAAACATGGAGGCGTTACGATGCGCCGAGTTATATAACGCCTGAGTTAATGGCAGCGCCTGCTACCGATAAAGAAATCGTATATCGCGTAACCCTGGAGCCGCATCAGAGGCAATGGTTGTTTGCGCTTGAGCAACTGAACGCATTTGATGAAGACTTAACTGTCAGTCGAGAATTGACCGTGTTCTCGAAAGACCTGGTTAACAATGTCCTGAGTTATGAGATGAGCGCATCATTGCATGCAGTCAACACAGGGCTTAATTCATTCGAGCAAAAAAAATATCTTTCATTACCTGCTGACATGAATCCGGAGACGCAGGCCTTCGCAATTAAAATGCAACAACAATCACACGATGACACCGAGTTCATGAATAAGGTATTGCGTTATTTTTCCGAGCAGCCATTTTATTACACGCTGTCACCGCCGCTGTTGAATGACAATGCCATGGATGACTTTCTGTTTAATACCCGCCGCGGGTTCTGTGAGCATTATTCAAGCGCTTTTGTCTACATGATGCGGGCAGCCGGGCTGCCGGCGCGCATTGTTATTGGTTACCAGGGAGGTGAAATGAACCCCCACGACGAATACATGATAGTCAGGCAATCAGATGCGCATGCCTGGACCGAAGTATGGGTAGACAACAGTCATTGGCGCCGCGTAGATCCCACGGCAGCAGTGGCGCCACAGCGAATAGAGCGGGGCATACAGAATGCGGGCCTGGAATCCGACCTGCTACCGGCAATGTTCCAGGGCGAGCATGATGTTGTCAGGCGCCTGCGCTTTGCGATTGATAGTTTTCAGCACAACTGGAACCAGTGGGTGATTGGATTTGATGAACATAAACAAATGGAGCTGTTCAGAAAATTTGGTGTAAATAATATTAAAAAATCCGAGCTGGCTCTATGGCTGGTGGCTGCCATGAGCGTAGCAGGATTGCTGGTAGCATGGTGGGTGATCGGTGATAGCAGGTATAAGAAAAGAGACCGTGTGCGAATACACTACGATAAATTCAGGAATAAAATTGCGCGCGCAGGTATCGAAGTCAGGCCGCAGGATACACCGCAGGAGCTGGTAGACCGGATTGTGCAGCGTGTGCCGGGCCATGCAGGTGAGGCGGGTGTGATTATCAGGTTATACCAGGCGCTGATCTATGGGGTATCGCGAGATCGTGAAACAGAGAATACATTTATCAATGCTGTCAGGCAGTTTCGTCTGACCTGAGTCATGCCTGGTCATGCAACATGACATGCAGAAATAAATGCATATCGATAAAATAAAGCCGTCCTTGGCCAGCAGGAGTCCTTGTGCGTTACGGGTGTTTTGGTCTATGGAATCACTGTGCTGTTGAGCGTTTTTTTAAAAAACATACTGTGATTGCAGGAATATTTCGTCTGCATCAACGCCATTTACACCCTTGAGGTTTTCACCCATTCGATAGCTAAGCTGTACCTTGATGTCATGCTTGTGCAGAAACCAGTTAACACCCGCAGATGTGCGGTTCCACGCGGTAGCATAGTTGTCAGCATCCTGTGTCTGGTAAGCCAGCACCAGTTCGGTCGTGTTGCCGGGCAACATTACACCGGCCTCAATCGCAGAGTTTTTCAGTGAGGTCGAACCGTTACGGTATAGTCCACCCGTAAACGCTGTGTCAACACTGTCGGCATCGAACTTGTTGGTTTCAATGTCGATGGATATGCCGTTGCTGCGAAATGCGCCGCTGAGTTCTACGCCAGTGACGGAATCGACATCGGCCTTGCTGGTGCTGGTAGACGTACCTGCCGTGGTGTAGGTGTTGTTGTCATCGTCATTGCTCCAGTTAAACGCGGCAAGACTAATAGTGGCTTTGGTGGCGCCATCGAAATCACCCTGTGAAAACTTCAGCGGCCCCATCGGGTGAAAGTCTACGCGGCCACCAACGATAAAACCTTCGTTGAAATCATCGTTGCGATTTACCGGTGTATCGAAGTCGAGTTTTGCGGCGTCAGGATCAATCGATGCCTGCGCGACTGACGCGGCCCAGCCAATGTGTTTATCTTCTGAATGCCCGGTCAAATGTATACCTGCGTTTCGGTCCGGTGTGCCGTAGTCGTGATCACCGACAAAGGTACGTTCAACAAGCTGCTGATATTTTGATGAAGTAAGAAACTCGCGTGAGAACGGGAAGTTCGCGTTGCCGACGGTGACTTTCATATTGCTGAAGCCCTTGTACTGCATGTAGGCATCCTTAATTGCGACTTCATTGCCTGCTTCGGCTTTGCCCAGGTCAAACTGAATTTTTCCTTTCCAGTCTTTATGCAGGCTGCCTTCCAGGTAAGGACGCAGGCGACGGAACAGGACTTCGTCGCTGCTGTCGCCAACATCGGGATCAAGCTGGTGGTACTGGAACTGGATGCGGCCTCCAATCTTTACGTACTTGTCACCGTCCTGGTATACGATGATGCCACTGCTGTGTGCAGATAAAGGCACTGCGCTGGCGATACACGCAGCCATTGCTGCCAATAAGGGTTTCTTCATTTTTATTTCCTGAAGTTGCGGTTTGAGGTGCGCGCAATTCTGGCGTGGATTTGTTACACAGCTGTGAAGCCTTTGTGAACGTGAGATGACAGCTGGTATGACGATCAGGTTAAAAGCAATAATCTAGACATATTGACCTGTGTCAGATACAAAACGGATTGTTGCGCCTGGCGGTGATTTGCATGTTAGCGGGCAGGCTGATAGTGCCATAATAAACAGCATCTTATGTTGAAGTTGGGCTGTTGGTGCAGAAAAGTGCTGTGATTAAGTGCTCAGCATGCAGGACCTGATCGAGAATAAATCAAAAGACATCGCGGGGGGCATCCTGGGACGCAACATGGCCCTGCCTGTCCCTATCCGCGAAGATTACTTCCTTTATGTACAACGCAATTTATTTGCGCCTTACAACGTTTCCATGTGGCCATAAATTTTCTATCACCGCGCCCAGCCTGTATAATCCTGATAAATACAAAACGAATATAAATGTCAATTGCTAACACGGGCGTGACGGATGGGAATCTATAAAAGCATAGAAAAAAGAATTAACTGGGCTGCCAATGTCGAGTTTGATACTGCGACCGGTTTCTTTCGTTACAAGAGATTTGATGATTATATTTATATCAGGCACCCCAGGCATTTTCTGAGAAAACAGGACCTGCTATGGCTGTGTGAAAAAGTATTCTTTCATTACTACCGCCCGTCGAATACTGATGTTGTGGTAGACCTCGGTGCAGGCTATGGCGAGGAAGCCGCCTATATCGCCACGGTTTCCCCGGAGGTCAGGTACATCGGCGTCGAACCACAGCCGGTGATCTACGAATGCCTGGCGAATACCTATCGCCACCTGGGCAAAAATTTCACCGCGTCACCCTACGTGATCTCAGACCGTGACATGGTTAAATTCATCAGCCAGTTCTCGTATGCATCCGTCGGTGAAATTCCCGAAGGCTATATCGAAGTCCCGACGATGAAGTGGGAAACATTTTTACAACGCTATAACATTGACCGAATAGACCTGTTCAAAATGAATATAGAAGGCGCAGAAAAAGAAATTCTGCAACATATCGATGACTTCAGTTTTATCAGGCGATTTATAATTTCATGCCATGATTTCAGGGCAAATAATAATGAAGGCGAATGGTATCGCACCAAAGAAGTCGTGCTTTCTATACTCAAGCAAAACGGTTACAGCATCAAAACATTCAGCCACGGCATCAACTGGGCGGATGACTGGATCTACGCTGAAATGAATAAATAATTTATCCGCAGATGAACACAGATGAACACGGATAAAAAGTAAAGCAATTGGCCGCGAAAAACGCAAAGGACGCGAATTAATAATTAATCTTTTTTTCGCGTCCTTTGCGTACTTTGAGTTCAGATATTGTTTTTACATCCGTGTTCATCTGCGTTCATCTGTGGACATATTTATCATCAAAATAAACGGCCACAACTCAGGTGTGTGAACCTGATTTCATCAGGGCGCTTATTTTTTTGATGTCGGCATAAATCATGCTGACTTCCTTGCCGGGATTATGCTCCCGGGTTTCGTCAACCACCGATTCATCCAGACCGTGTGCCTCAAGCAGGGTGTGTAACAAGTCCCGCATACTGATCGCGATACCGCTGCCGACATTATAAATTTCGCCGGGCAGGCCTTTGGCTGCAATCGATAAATACATCGCACAGGCGTCTTCTATATCGATGTAGTCGCGTTTTGCGTCGAGGTTGCCGACTGAAATACGGCTGGCTTTGCCCGCGAGTATATCCGCGACCTGGCGTTCAACGCGTCCGGTGAAGAGCCGCTCCGACATGCCCGGGCCTGAAAGGTTAAAGGTGCGCGCGACCATTACCGCTAGTCCGTATTTATTGGCATACAGGGGTGCCAGCAGTGACTGGCGGCTTTCGACCAGTACGGCCAAGGGAAATATAGTGGCCGTAATATCCAATGGAACCGCTGTACTTGGGTTGGGGAATATTGGCCCAGAGGCTTCCAAGCCGGTGATGGAAGGGAAATGTCTGTTGTTCAAGATTTTCGCTGACATTGATGGAATCGATATTGAATTGGATACCACCGATGTTGAAAAATTTATAGAAACCGTAAAGATAATAGCCCCAACTTTTGGGGGTATAAATTTGGAAGACATAAAGGCGCCTGAAGCCTTTGAAATAGAAAGACGATTAAAAGAGGAACTGGATATTCCCGTAATGCACGACGATCAACACGGAACGGCTATAATTTCATCGGCCGCCCTATTGAACGCTCTGGTACTTACCAAGAAAAAAATAAGTGAAGTCCGTATTGTGGTGAGTGGGGCAGGTGCTGCCGCAGTTTCCTGCACACGTCTGTACAAGGCGTTTGGGGCAAGCGACAAAAATATAGTAATGTTGGATAGCAAAGGGGTGATCCGCAGTGATCGTGAAACCCTATCCGCAGAAAAATTGGAGTTCGCCACGGATAGAAAAATTGACACTTTGGAAGAGGCCATGAAAGACGCCGATGTCTTTATTGGTCTTTCCGTAAAAGATATCGTTTCTGCAGAAATGCTATTGTCAATGGCAAAGGATCCCATGTGTTTGC
>CAWKAL010000124.1:0-14330 GCA_963847575.1 uncultured Gammaproteobacteria bacterium | reverse complement strand
CCGAGGCGGCGTCTGGGCGACGGTAATGCACCATGTAGTTCACATTCACATCACGACTGGCGCGGAACATGCCGGTCATCGGGTTGTAACTGATACCGCTGATGCCGACCAGTTCGAGCCCGGCCGCGCGTGCCCAGGCATCGAGTTCGGAAGGCTTGATGAACTTGCTGTAATCGTGCGTCCCCCGGGGCAGCATTTTCATCACGTATTCAGCACCGACAATCGCCAGCGCGAAGGCCCTGGCATTACGGTTGATAGTAGAAAAATAAATATCGCCACCGGGTTTTACCAGCGCGGCACAGGCGTGGATGACGGAAGGTGGTTCCGGTACGTGCTCGAGCAGTTCCATGCAGGTAACCACATCAAAGCGCCCGGGGTGTTGTTCGGCAAATGCCTCGGCGGTCACTTGCTGGTAATCGATCTCGAGTTCTTCTTCAAGCGCGTGCAGCCGGGCCACCGCGAGTGGCGCCTTGCCCATATCGATACCGATCACGCTGGCACCACTGTGGGCCATGCTTTCGCTGAGAATGCCGCCGCCGCAGCCAATATCGAGTGCCTGTCGGCCGGCCAGCGGGCTGCCGGTATTGATGAAGTTAAGCCGGATCGGGTTGATATCGTGCAGCGGTTTGAACTCGCCGTTGCGGTCCCACCAGCGCGAAGCGAGGGCATCGAATTTCTGGATTTCAGCGTGATCGACGTTAGCCTGATTGTTTGTCATCTATATCATTAGTTAGGTTAAATAGTAATTGTAACTATTTGTATTAATAGTAATTATATGTCTTTTAATTTTCCGAAATACGGGCAGCCAGATCGCGCGCCGCGGAACTGATTGTAGCAATATCGAGCGTCGTGAGTACGCGTTGTTTCATCAGGTGTTTACCGGCGACCCATGCATCAGAGACCTGGTTGCGGCTGGCGCAATAAACCAGGTGCGAAACCGGATCGAACACCGGCGTGGTTTCTATCGCGCTTAGATCGATAGCTATCAGGTCGGCCTGTTTGCCGGTTTCTAGCGAGCCGGTAAAGCTGTCGATACCGAGTGCGCGCGCACCATTGATGGTCGCCATTTCCAGCGCCTGGTGTGCCGGCACCACGGTGGCATCGTTCGCCACGCCTTTTGCCAGCAGCGCAGCGCTGCGCATTTCACCCAGCATGTCGAGGTCATTGTTGCTGGCGGCACCGTCGGTGCCGAGCGCGACGTTGACCCCGGCTTGCAGCAGTTTCGCCACCGGGCAAAAGCCGCTGGCAAGCTTGAGATTGGATTCCGGGCAATGCACCACGTGGCTGCCTGATTGGGCCAGCAGTTCTATTTCACTGTCCTGCAATTGCGTCATGTGCACGGCGAGCAGGTTCGGCGACACCAGGCCAAGTTCGTGCAGGCGTTGCAAGGGGCGTTTGCCGCTGTTGCTAAATGCCTCTTCGACTTCGAAGGCGGTTTCGTGCACGTGCATATGTACCGGCATATCGAGTTCGTCCGCCAGCATGCGAACTTTGTGTCAGCGGTGCATCTGAAACCGTGTAGGGCGCGTGCGGCGCGAACGCGGTGCGAATCAGTTCATCATCGCGGTAGATATCGCGCAGGGCGGTGCCCTTGTCGATATATTCATCGGCGTTCTGTGCCCACACAGTGGGAAAATCGAGCACGATCAGGCCGACACTGGCGCGCATACCGGCACGCCTGGCAACGCGCGCAGTGACATCGGGGTAGAAATACATATCGTTGAAACAGGTGGTGCCACTGCGCAGCATTTCGGCAAGGGCCAGCTCGGTACCGGTTTGTACAAAGGCTTCGTTCACCCATTTGGCTTCAGCCGGCCAGATGTGATTTTGCAGCCAGTCCATCAGCGCAAGATCATCGGCCAGGCCGCGGAACAGGCTCATCGCAGCGTGGGTGTGGGCGTTGATCATGCCGGGCAGCAGGGCGTGATGTGGGTATTCTATCCGGCTTTGAGCGCTGTATTGTTGCGATGCCTGCTCACTGGGCAGAATATCAATGATGCGTCCATCATCAATCGCGATACTGTGATGTTCGAGGCAGTCATGCGCCGGGTTGACCGGAATAACCCAGCGGGCCTGTAGCAGTGTGTCAATGTTTTTCATGGCGGCAAGATACTCGCTGGCTGGCCGTTGCGCAACAGTCAGCGTTGGAGGCCATTGAAAAATCAGATTTTGTTAGCTGTTTCCGGCCATTTTTGCTGACAAATGTTATATAGTCTTTGCAACACGGCGCCGGCTACGGCGCCTGCCACAAATCAAAACAATATGGATTTCGGAGCCGGTTATGACTTTCTCAATGTATTCAAATTTCTTTAGATTACTCTCACTGGTCGTTATCGGCAGTGCACTGGTCGCGTGTAAGCCAAGTGTCACACGTGTTGACTCGGCAGCGGTCACGGATCTCAGCGGCAACTGGAACGACACTGATTCCAGGCTGGTCGCGCAGGAAATGGTGCAGGACGTGCTCTCGCGTAACTGGTTGCCGAGTTTCAGCAACAAGCAGGGCAAGGCGCCGACGGTGATTGTCGGCAGTGTGCGAAACCTCAGTCATGAACACATCAATACGCGTACCTTCATCGCCGATATCGAACGCGAACTGATTAATTCAGGTGAAGTCGATTTTGTCGCGTCTTCAAAGGAGCGCCAGGAAATACGCAGTGAGCGCATGGACCAGGACCTGAATGCGACCGAAGCCACACGCAAGGCGATGGGGCAGGAAATCGGCGCTGATTTCATGCTCAAGGGAAGCATCAATACCATCGTCGATGCGGTCGATGGCGAGCAGGCGCGCTTTTACCAGGTCGATCTCAACCTGATCGATCTGTCCAGCAATCGCAAAGTCTGGGTCGGCCAGAAAAAAATCAAGAAAACGATTGAGAAGGGTGGTCTGCGCTGGTAATTGCACGATAGAGCATCGTAGCCATGTCGAGTAAAAGGATGACGAAATGGACTCGCCAGCGGATGCTGCTCATCTGCGTGGTATGTGGCGCAATGGCGATCAGTGGTTGTGCCACCTACAGCGCAAAATCTGCCGACATGCGCAGCAGCTTGCTGTCCGGGCAGTTCGCCATGGCGCGCGATCTGGCCGAAAAGCAAACGTCTGAAAAAGATGTGCTGGCAGCGTTGAACAAGGGCATGCTGCGTCGCATGACCGGCGATTACATCGCGAGCAACCAGATATTTGAACAGGCCAAACGCCGTATTGATGATCTTTACGGTGTGAGTGTGTCGGATCAACTTGGTGCCGTTACCATCAGTGATACCCTGCGTGATTTTGAGGGTGATCGATATGAACAGGTGTTGTTACATGCCTACATGGCAATGAACTACATACAGATCGGTAACCTCGACGCGGCGAGAGTTGAAATGCTGCAGGCCGACGTCAAAATGCGTGAATGGGGCGAGGCACCTGAAGAAGATCCATTTGTTAGATACCTCTCAGGTGTCATTTTTGAAATGCTGGGTGAAAGCGACCAGGCCCTGGTGTCGTATCGCAAGGCCTATGAGATTTATAAATCGTCCAGTGACCGGCTTGGACTGGCGACCCCGCAGATTGTCAAGCAGGACCTGCTGCGCCTGCTGGCAACCGAGGAACTGTGGGATGAATATCGCCGTCTGAAAACAGAATTTGGCATGCCCGATTTCAAACCGGTAAAAACCGCGGGTGGCTATGGCGAGGTCATCGTTGTTCTCAATAATGGTCTTGCGCCCCAACGCGAAGAAAACGCCATTATGACGTTCTCGAATGATGTCAGCCAGATGGTGCGCATTGCGCTCCCGGCATACAGGTATCGCCCTGCTCAATTAACACGTGCGCGTATTAACGTTGATGGCCGGCAACAGCCGCTGGAAACAGTGGAAAATGTTGATGCGCTAGCGCGGCACGCACTGAACGATGACATTGCACTTATTACCACTCGTGCAATTGCGCGTGCGGTAATCAAGCATAAAACCCAGCGAGAAGTGCAGGACAAACACGGTGGCCTGGCGGGCCTGTTGATGACCGTGACAAACCTTGCCACCGAACGTGCCGATACCCGCAGCTGGACAACATTGCCGCAGGAAATTCAGCTCACACGCCTGCTGTTACCTGAAGGGCAGCACCAGGTGAATATTGAGATGGTGAACGCTGCCGGTCGCGTGGTCGATAGCATGCAACAAACGGTGACAATCAAATCCGGGCAACGCGCGCTGTTGAGTGAACACTGGGTTGCGCCTGCGCCAGTAATATCGGCCAAATCAAAATAACTATCTGCACGGGTGGAAATCATGATGCGACAAATGCACAAATCTATTTTGCTTATGAGTGTTTTTCTATCTGCGTGTATGCAGTCTGGCACCGTGGTCAATGCTGCGGAACCTGACTGGATTCGGGGTGAATCAGCACACTATACTAACGCCCAATACGTCGTTGCATCGGGGTCCGCCTCTGATGCGCAAACTGCACAAAAACGCGCGCAGGCGAATTTGGCAAAAGTGTTCGAGCTACGCATTCGTGAGTCGGCTACTACGACCCAGGACGTGGCCTCGCACAAAGTCGACGGTGTTGAAACCGTGCAAAGCACACAGCGTATCGATTCACGCATCAATGTCAGCACTGACAAAATAATCGATGGTGCACGCATCGCCGAGCAATGGCAAAACCCGGATGACCTCACGCACTATGCACTGGCCGTGCTCGATCGCCACCAGGCGGGCAACAATATTCGCTCGGAAATTGAAAAGCTCGACACCGAAACCGACTATGAACTCAAGCACGCGCAGGCCGAAACTGACGGCCTGTTAAAAGTTGCGGCACTGCAAAATGCACTGACGGCCCAGCAAAAGCGTGAAACCTTGCAGAAAACCCTGAAAGTGATTGATCTCAGCGGACGTGGCGTGCCGGCGCCGTGGAACCGGGCGGAGCTCAGAAATCGACTGCAACAGGCGATGAGCGCACTGGAAATGCAGGCAGTGGTCAATACTGATAGCGTCGGCGGCCTCGAAACCATACTCAACGGTGCGATGGCGAAGGCCGGGTTTATTGCCACTAGTGCCAGTGGTGGTTATCGTCTCGGGCTCGACCTGACTTCGCAGCCTTCATTTCGACAGCAAAACTGGCACTGGCAACGCGCCACGCTGGCGTTGCGCCTCGAGGCGCCAGACGGCAGCGTACGTGGGCAGAAGTCCTGGCCGCTGAAAGTATCTGCCAGCCAGCCTGCGCAACTGGCTGCTCGCTTGCGCGCCAGTATCGAGAAAAAACTCAATGCTGAGCTTGGTACTACCGTGTTGGGCTTCATCGTCGGGCAATGAGCCTGTCTATCCCTTAACGGGGCTATAGTATTATCCTTTGCTGATGTATAGTTCTGATGTCGATGTATGAAAAGCGACTGAAGTGCTGCTTTGTGCCACTGTTTCAGTAACTCTGAATCAGGCAGTGAACATAGTCCTCAGCAACCTGGTAGCAGGTGTCTGCCTGCAATATGTCTGTTGTGCCTGTCTGCCCCATCCGAACGTAAGCATGGTCCCTGGAAATCCGGGTTTCGATGGATTTGTCGCGCCGCCGATTCGGAATGCATCAGGCGGATTATTCGAAGCACGTTGCGGAACAGTGACCGATGCTATCGGTCGAACCCATAGTTATCTACAATCGGTGGCGGGTTGCGGCCGGTGGAAAAGCCCAGCTTCTGTAGTGGCATTTAATAGCGGAATGTGATCCGCTGGTCTGGACTTTTGTGTCCATAAAGCAAAAAATAAAACTTTGATCTAAACTGGGTGTAAGACATGAGTCAACATGAGTCTGACACAGATTACGACAGTGGTCTGGCGGTCGAGGAGGAGAAACCAAAACTCAAGCCGCCGAAGCAATATAAAGTTATTTTGCTCAATGACGATTACACTCCCATGGAGTTCGTTATTCAGGTGTTGACAGGTTTTTTCAGTATGGACCACGCTAAAGCCACGCGAGTGATGATGGCGGTGCATACCAAGGGCAAGGGTATCTGCGGTATATACAGCTATGAAATAGCTGAAACCAAGGTTGACCAGGTGAATGAATATTCACGTATCAACCAGCACCCCCTGATGTGTACGATGGAAGAAGTGTAGGTATCATATAATTTATTAACGAAGAGGTAGGTGTTATGTTGAGTAAGGAGCTTGAAGCCTCATTGAATTTCGCGTTCAGTGAAGCACGTGACAAGCGACACGAATACATAACAGTCGAGCACCTGTTGCTCGCACTGCTGCAAAACACAAGTGCAAATACTGTGTTGCAGGCCTGCGGAGCTGATTTAAATCAGCTGGGCTCAGAGCTTCGTGAATACCTTGAAAAAAATACACCCATATTCGGCGATGTCGTCGGCGGTGAAGTCCAGCCCACACTGGGATTTCAGCGTGTGCTGCAACGTGCAGTGTTCCATGTGCAATCTTCCGGCCGTAAAGAAGTTGTTGGTGCAAATGTGCTAGTTGCCATGTTCGGCGAACAGGAATCGCAGGCCGTCTATTTGCTTAACCAGCAGAATGTAACACGGCTCGATATTGTGAATTATATTTCTCACGGTATTACCAAGGTCTCCAGTAGTACCGGCAAGGTCGAACCTGAGTCACGCGAAGAAGCACCGGCAGAAGTCTGATAACCAGCCGCTGGAAAACTTTGCAACCAATCTTAATCAACGTGCGCGTCAGGGTCTGATCGATCCGCTGATTGGTCGTGATAATGAAATTGAACGCGTCATACAGATCTTATGCCGCCGCAGAAAAAATAATCCTTTGCTGGTGGGTGAAGCGGGCGTGGGTAAAACCGCGCTGGCAGAAGGCCTGGCGAAAAAGATTGTCGATAATGAAGTGCCTGATGTTCTCAAGCATGCAACGATTTACTCGCTCGACCTGGGTTCGCTGGTCGCCGGTACCAAGTACCGCGGTGATTTTGAAAAACGCCTCAAGGGTGTGCTCAAGCAACTCAAGAACAAGGAAGGCGCGGTGTTGTTTATTGATGAAATTCATACCATCATCGGCGCAGGATCGGCCTCGGGTGGTGTTATGGATGCATCCAATCTGATCAAACCTATGCTGGCATCGGGTGAACTGAAATGCATCGGCTCGACAACCTATGCTGAATTCCGCAGCGTGTTTGAAAAAGACCATGCACTGGCGCGTCGTTTCCAGAAAATCGATCTCGAAGAACCGAGTGTTGAAGAAACCATCGAAATTCTCAAGGGATTGAAAACACGGTTTGAAGAACACCACGATGTTAAATACAGCGGCAATGCATTGCGTGCAGCTGCTGAATTGTCTGAACGTTACATCATGGACCGTTTTCTGCCCGATAAAGCCATCGATGTAATCGACGAAGCCGGTGCCAACCGCCGTCTGAATGGCAAGGCCGGCAAGAAAACTGTCAATGTGACTGATATCGAAAATATTGTTGCCAAGATTGCGCGCATTCCGCCTAAGACCGTCACCATGTCCGATACCGAGGTATTGAAAAATCTCGACCGTGATCTGAACCTGACTGTGTTTGGCCAGGAAAAAGCCATCGAGACTTTGACCACGGCAATTCGCATGTCGCGCTCGGGCCTGGGTAATCCTGAAAAGCCAATTGGTTCATTTCTGTTCGCAGGCCCCACCGGTGTCGGTAAAACCGAAGTCTGTCGCCAGCTGTCGAAAATTATGGGTGTCGAGCTGTTGCGTTTTGACATGTCGGAATACATGGAACGCCACACCGTATCACGTCTGATCGGTGCGCCTCCCGGCTATGTTGGTTATGATGAAGGTGGTTTATTGACCGAAGCGGTTACCAAGCACCCGCATGCGGTTGTCCTGCTCGATGAAATCGAGAAAGCACATCCTGAAGTATTTAATATTCTATTGCAGGTGATGGACCACGGTACGTTGACCGACAGCAATGGACGCAAAACAGATTTCAGAAATGTGATTCTGATCATGACTACTAATGCCGGTGCGCAATTGATATCGAGAAGTTCGATGGGCTTTACCGAGCAGAAGAACGAACTCGACGGCATGGAAGAAATCAAGCGCATGTTTACGCCTGAATTCAGAAACCGCCTTGATGCCATCGTGCAGTTCGGTTCACTCGATGACAGGACCCTGGCCAGCGTGGTCGATAAATTCCTGATGGAACTCGAAATGCAACTGGATGAAAAGAAAGTTGCACTGGAAGTTGATGTGAGCGCGCGTAAATGGCTGGCTGAAAAAGGCTATGATCCGAAAATGGGCGCACGTCCGATGGCACGCGCGATCCAGGACTATGTCAAAAAGCCGCTGGCGAATGAACTGCTGTTTGGTGATCTCACCAAGGGTGGCAAGGTGCGCATCAGTGTGAGCGGTGATGAGCTCGATATTTCGATTGAATCAATGGAAGCCGCAAAAGCCTGATTAATTTCTGATTCAGCGTCAGCAATACAAAAAAGGCCTGTGATTCACAGGCCTTTTTTTATGTTCAAGCGTATCGGTTTACTTGGCGCGGTATACGATGCGGCCTTTTTCCAGGTCGTAGGGCGTCAGTTCAACGGTGACCGTGTCGCCAGTCATGATGCGGATATAGTGCTTGCGCATTTTGCCGGAAATATGCGCCGTGACCTTGTGGCCATTCTCGAGTTCAACTCGAAACATGGTGTTGGGAAGGGTTTCAACCACGGTGCCTTCCATCTGAATTGCGTCTTCTTTTGCCATATGCAGGATAACTGTTTGAGAATCTGGGCGCTAATTATCGTTATATTTACGTCATTAGCAAGGGTTTTCGCCCATTTATGCAGTCATCGTGTGTTTCGCGGGCGGATTACTGCTTTGCGGGTAATAAAAACAGCGGGTCGACCAGGGTCTGGTTGGCGTACACGGCAAAATGTAGATGCGGGCCGGTGACGCGACCGGTCTGGCCAACAGCGCCGATGATATCGCCCTGTTTCACGCTGTCGCCGGGTTTGACATCAATCCGGCTGAGATGCGCGTAGAGCGTAATGATGCCCTGGCCGTGATCGACATAAATCATGTTGCCGCTGAAGAAAAAATCACCGCTTTCAATGACTTTGCCGTCTGCGACGGCCTTGACCGGTGTGCCTTCAGCGGCGGCAATATCAAGCCCGTTGTGCGGTTTACGTTCCTGTTCGTTAAAAAAGCGGCGTAAGCCGAAGATACTGCTGATTTCACCCTCGGCCGGCCAGATAAATTCAGGCCTGGGCATAGTGTCGCTCCAGTGCTTCCTGGCCTTGCGCTTGCGCACACGCTCGCTGCTGATGCGTTCCATATCGACAGGGGCGGGATTGACCTTGCGCTTGTTCTTGATTGTCAGGTGTTGTTCTTCGTATTTTTTGGGTTCGACTGTTATTTTGTGTTTGAGGGTGACGCCGTTACTGTACTTAAAGCTGAACTCATGATCACCCGCACTGCTGCTAAGCGGGATGCCTGCGAGGGCATACCAGGTGGCCTGATGATTGAATACAGCAACGCGCTTGCCATTAAATTCGATTACCGTATCTGCTTTGTAATCCGGCAGTTTCAGCAGTGCAATACCGCCCGGTACCAGGGCCTGTTGCGGCAGTGCATGCGCTGTCCATGACGAGAGTAACCATAGCCCTATGGTGGCAAGCCTGATTACGCGAATAGAACTTTGGGTGATGTGCTTATTAATCATGCGCTACAGTGTACAATTGTTGGCTCGAATTGGAGCAGGTTTTTGACAAAAATTTTATCATCACGTGCGCAAAGCGTCAGGCCCTTTCATGTTATGGACTTGCTGGCACGTGCACAGCAAATGCAGGCCCAGGGACGCGAAGTCGTGCATCTCGAAGTTGGTGAGCCCGATTTTGCCACGCCTCAACCGGTTATAGATGCGGGTATTGATTCACTCCGTGCACAACAAACACATTACACCTCCGCCACCGGATTACCGCAGCTGCGACAAATGCTGTCTGACTATTATGCGCGCAGGTTTTCACTCGATATAAACCCGCGTCGCATCATTATTACACCCGGCGCATCGGGTGCACTGCAACTGGCTTTAATCAGTCTGCTGGATGTCGGTGATGAAGTATTATTGAGTGATCCGGGATATCCCTGTAATCGCAATATTGCGCAGCTGCTCGGAATTGTCACGCGCGCATTGCCGGTATCCGCGGAAGAAGGTTACCAGTTAACACCAGCGCATATCGAAACCCATTGGCATGATGCGACCCGTGCCGCTATGGTGGCGAGTCCATCGAACCCGACCGGTACGCGTATCAATGAACAGCATATGCGGGCCCTGATCGACGCGGTGGCTGCAAAACGCGGTCACCTGATAGTCGACGAGATTTACCAGGGGCTGGTATACGGGGTCGAAGATATTAGCGCGTTAAGCTTTTCAGACGATGTTTTCGTACTCAACAGCTTTTCGAAATATTTTGGCATGACGGGCTGGCGGCTCGGCTGGATGGTGGTGCCCGAGGCATTCGTCGATGCGATTGATCGTATGTCGCAGAACCTGTTCCTGGCGCCCACCACCACGTCTCAGCATGCAGCCATGGCTGCTTTATCTGACGAGACCCGGGTCATCTTGCAGCAGCGCCGTGCAGAATTTCAGCAACGTCGTGATGTATTGCTGCCGGCGCTGGAGGCGCTCGGCTTTCGTATTGCAGTCAAACCCGAGGGGGCGTTTTATATCTACGCCGATTGCAGCGCGATCACGGATGATGCCTTCAGCTGGTGTCACGCGCTGCTCGAACACACCGGCGTTGCCGTTACCCCGGGGATTGATTTTGGCGACTTTGCAGCGAGTACACATGTAAGATTCGCCTACACACGGCCCGTCGAGCAGCTGCAGGCAGCGCTTTCTTCGATTGGAAACTACATTAATAAAACTAACTAAGCTATTGATTATAAATGATTGGAAGTATCGAAAAAATGATCGTGCAGCACGACTCGCCGGTGCGCTACCAGTTGCCCATCGGCGATGCCCGGGTCGATATGAATGCGCTTATCGGTAAACAGATCAGTATTCAGTTTGGCGGAGAAATCCATTGCGTTGCCTGCGGCCGCCTGACCAGGAAGAGTTTTAACCAGGGCTATTGTTACCCCTGTTTCCGCTCGCTCGCTGCCTGTGACATGTGCATCATGAAACCCGAAACCTGTCATTTCGACCAGGGCACCTGCCGCGAGCCTGACTGGGCAATGAGCCACTGCATGCAGCCGCATTATGTTTACCTGGCAAACTCATCGGGTATCAAGGTGGGTATTACCCGTGGTACCCAGCTGCCGACACGCTGGATAGACCAGGGTGCAACCCAGGCCTTGCCGGTGTTCCGGGTTGATACACGATTGCACTCCGGGCAGCTCGAAGTTGAACTCAAGAACCACGTTTCTGACAGAACCGACTGGCGCAAGATGCTGAAAGGCGCGGCTGAGGTGGTCGACCTGGGGGCGGTGCGTGACGCGCTGGTGGAAAAAAGCGCTGGCAGGATTAAACAGCTGACCGAGGCAAATGGCGCGGGGGTTATCGAGTTTTTGCCTGATGAAACCCCGGTGACGATTGAATACCCGGTACTGTCATACCCGGAGAAAGTAAAATCCTTCAATCTCGACAAGCAGGCGTTTGCCGAAGGTACCCTGCAGGGCATCAAGGGCCAGTACCTGATCCTCGATACCGGTGTGATTAATATCCGTAAATATTCAGGGTATAACATCGACCTGCAAATCAAATAAGATAGATCGTATTCGTACTACACACATTTGCCAGCACGCGTAAACCAGAACAGACACCAGGAGCGACGCCATTAGCCTTCGAGAAGATATTCGCTGTGTATTCGACCGTGACCCGGCGGCGCGAAATGTACTGGAAGTGCTGACCACGTATCCCGGTCTGCACGCCATTATTTTGCATCGCTTTAATCACTGGTTGTGGAAGCTTGGCCTGAAATGGCTGGCGCGCTTTATGGCGCATATCACACGCTGGCTCACCGGCATCGAAATTCATCCTGGCGCTACCATCGGCCAGCGTTTTTTTATTGATCACGGCATGGGCGTGGTGATTGGTGAAACTGCTGAAATCGGCGATGACTGCACGCTTTATCATGGCGTCACGCTCGGCGGCACCAGCTGGGAGAAAGGCAAACGCCATCCCACCTTGATGAATAATGTTGTGGTTGGGGCAGGGGCCAAGGTGCTGGGGCCGATTACGATTCATAACGGTGCGCGTATTGGTTCCAACGCCGTGGTCACACGCGATGTGCCGGATAATGGCACCGTGGTCGGGGTGCCGGGACGGCTGGTTCAGAAAACAACCGATGAAGATAACGCGCAACAGGCCAACCGTGAAGCGATTGCCGAGAAAATGGGCTTCGATGCCTATGGCGCGACGCGCGATGCGCCTGACCCGGTCGCCACCGCAATCAACCGCATGCTCGATCATATCCACGTCATGGATGAAAAAATGGAGACCATGTGCGCGGCATTGAAGCAGCTCGGTACTGAAATCGATGTCTCCAACCTGCCGGACCTGGGCCCCTGCCAGCTCAAAACGGGTGCTGGTGAGGATGACGAAGAGGCCGAGAAAATCATCCAGGAATGATTCTCATTAATACTTGACTAAAACACTCAACTAAATAGTTGACTAAATTAGTCGGGATTAAGTAAAATTACCCTGTTTATGCAATTGCTGAGGCAGGGTTATGCGTTTAACCACAAAAGGTCGTTATGCTGTTACCGCGGTGCTGGATCTGGCTTTCCACCAGGATTCGGGGCCGGTATCACTGGCTGCTATCTCTGAAAGACAGTGTATCTCGCTGTCCTATCTTGAACAACTGTTTGCCAAGTTGCGGCGCAACGGCGTGGTCACCAGTACGCGTGGCCCCGGCGGCGGTTACAGCCTGCAACGAAATACCGATGAAATTAGCGTATCGGACGTCATCCTGGCAGTCGATGAAGGCACCAAGATTACCCAGTGCGGTGAAGTCGAGGCCTGTTCGGGCGGCGATTACCAGTGCCTGACACATGATCTGTGGCAGGAGCTGAGTAACGAAATCCGTAATTTCCTCGATAATATTACGCTGGCTGAAATGATGAAAAACAAGTCAGTGCAGGAAGTCTCGCTGCGACAGGACCACGCGAGCGCACTCGCACACTGAGTTGAAGCGGCCGCTGATGGCACACTATCTCGACCATAACGCAACTACGCCACTGCACCCCGCGGTGCTGGAAGCCATGCAGCCGTATATGGGTGCGATGTGTGGCAATGCGTCCAGCCTGCATCGCTTTGGACGGTTGCACAAGGATGCCATCGCACAGGCACGTGAGCAGCTTGCGGCGCTGCTGGATGCACGGGCCGACCAGGTAATATTTACCTCGGGCGGTACCGAAGCAAATAATTTATTGCTCAAGGGTTTTGCTGCAAAATCGCCCGCCAGTCGCATGGCGCTGAGTGCGATTGAACATATGTCGATGCTGGAACCCGCGGAAGCTTTGCAAAAGCAGGGCAGCATGATCGACCTGGTTGATTGTAATGAACACGGCTGTGTCACCACGGACACACTACGCAAGGTGTTGCAGCCGGATACAAAACTGGTATCGGTGATGGCCGCGAATAATGAAACCGGCGCGATCCAGGATATCGCCGCACTCGCAGCCATGGCGCGTGCGCACGGTGCGTTTATGCACAGCGACGCTTCGCAGGCCGCGGGCAAGTTTAAATTCAGTTTCGCTGACAGCGGCGTGCATGCAATCACCGTATCAGCGCACAAGTTTTATGGGCCACTGGGTGCCGGCGCATTGATACTGGATCCGGCCTTGCCGCTGAGCGCGATGTTGCACGGTGGCTCGCAGGAAAAACATCTACGCGCAGGAACAGAAAACGTGCCTGCGATTGTTGGTTTTGGAAAAGCCGCCGAGCTTGCAAAAGCTGAGCTGGATACACGTAGCCAGCACGTACGCAGCTTGCGCGATGCCCTGGAAACCGGTTTGAGTGAATTTAACAACGTACGTATTTTTGCGCAGATGGTTGAGCGTCTGCCCAATACCGTGCAGTTCGGTGTCGCCGGGTTTGATGGCGAAACCCTGTTGATGCAGCTCGATCGCAAAGGCATCGCGGTATCGAGTGGCTCGGCCTGCACCAGTGGTAAAACCGAGCCCAGCCATGTGCTCAAAGCCATGCGGGTCGACAATGATTTTGCGCTCGGCGCGGTACGCGTCAGCTTTGGTACTGACAACACGCTGGCGGATGTCGATGCCCTGATCAGGGCGCTGACGGACATCATGCAGATGCAGCGCTCTGAGGTGATGATGGCGGCGAGTATTTAAGCGCGTTATTTACACGAAATTTTATAAACACATTCACGTAAACAGGTTATTGATGTGAACCAGAAAAC
>CAWKAL010000123.1:0-20201 GCA_963847575.1 uncultured Gammaproteobacteria bacterium | reverse complement strand
TTCGACAATAACGGTTGACAATACCTGGCGGAATTCTGCTGTCGGGATCGGGCTATCGCTGTCTGTTAGCCCGCCAATTACTGCGCCTGATCGTTGTGCGATAAAGTTTCTGAGCTCAGATTCAGCAGCGAGAAGTTCAGCAGCAACGCTCATTACCTGGTTTTCATTCGCCTCGAGCTCACCGGCGACGATTTTCTCGATAACACCGCGCTGATCAAGCACGCGCTGGCGCGCAGAACCGATACCCAGCATACCGTATGTATCACCGATTCTTCCCAGCTGTTCTATAAGCGGTCGCAACTGCTCTGTATTATGTTCGCTGCTGTGTGCATATAACTCCAGCGTATCTTTGACCTGTGAAAGATCCTCATTAATACCCTGGGACACTGTATTAAATAATTCTGCGTTGAGACCGCCCATACTGGCATCATAAGCTGCACCAGATTCTTCAGATGGAAGCAGCTCATCAAGCCGATAAGCTTTGGATATTCGGGTAACTCGAGGCCCCTCTGAAGTACTACGACCGATGTAGTACAACAGGTTTTTCAGTAATTCATGTGAGTAACTATCGACAAAGTCTTCTTCGCCATTATCGATCAATAATTTTATCTGGCGGTCAACACTCCCGAGCAACATTTTTACACTGATACTACTGTCCACACCTTCATGCAACAGTGCTTCCAGCAAGCCAGATATAACCATCCAGAAGCGACGCACTGATGGTTCAGCAGTGACTTTCTCCAGCGCAGCAACAACTGCCATCATGCGCTTCAGGCCAGCACGCTGTTTCTGATTTTTCAGAAAATCCAGCAGCCCTAACTGATAATGTTTTCGTAATCTACGAGCTTCATTCTGTAATTTACCGGATTCTATTTCTGCATCCAGATCCACATCTGACTCAAGCACAACAGAGTCGACATCAGGCAGAAACAAAACATTTTCTGAAAGCAGGTTTTCCTTGCGTGCGGCACGCAGGTCATTCATCAGCGGCAGCAAGGCGATGGGTGTGTCTTTGCTGCCTGATTGCAGGCCTTCAAGGTAATCCGGTAGTTGCAACATGGCGCGCATCAACACGTCATATACATCTTCTGGTTTATCTACTTTGCCTTCCAGCTGGGCGCGCGCGGTCTGCTCCATCTCTTCTGCGAGCATGGCTGCACCATAAACTTCAACCATTTGCAGTGTGCCGTATACAAGGCGCAGATTATCGATACATCTCTGAAGATGAGAACTCTGTGTGTTATCTTCGATATAGTCTGAAAGTGCGTGCTGAGCTTCAGCAAGCACTTCATCGAGCTGTTTCTTTACCCAGCTGATGGAATTGTAATCTGCTGTTCCTTGTGGATTCATCTCACGTTTCCAGTCTGTTAGCGTGCTCGAGTTGAACTACCATTATGCCGGGTTCTGCAGCACAACAGTTTCGATGCCACTGCTTTCACCCGATGGCAGTTTGAAGCCAGATACCGACCGGCTCAATTCACCTGACAATTCATTCAGTGCGTTCAGCGAGGTTGATGTTTCCTCTGTACCTTCGGATGTTTGAAGCGTAATTTCCTGAATCACGTTCATTGAAAGTGAAACATTGTTCGCGACCTCAGACTGCTTACGCGCTGAATCGGAAATTCCCTGAATCAGTTTTGAAAGTTCAGTCGAGACATCCTCAATTTCTTTCAGCGCCTCACCCGCATCTTCCGCCATCGCGGCACCCGAGACCACGCCCGAGGTACTGATCTCCATCGATTTCACGGCTTCATTGGTATCTGCCTGAATCGTATTCACCAGGCCTTCAATCTGCTTGGTTGCATTACCAGCACGTTCCGCAAGTCGTTGTACTTCGTCGGCAACCACCGCGAAACCGCGGCCGGCATCACCCGCGGTCGACGCCTGAATCGCTGCGTTCAACGCAAGAATGTTTGTCTGATCAGCAATTTCAGTAATCAGCCCCACGATGTCACCAATCTCCTGCGATGATTCACCGAGACGTTTGATACGTTTTGAGGTTTCCTGAATCTGTTCACGAATGCTTTCCATACTGCCAATGGTCTTACGTACCACGTCAGCACCTTTCTGTGCAATCTCCACCGACTTGAGCGCAACCTCGGCCGACTCTGCAGCTTCACGTGTTACTGATTCCATCGACTCTGCCATGTCAGTAACCGCCGCACTCGCAGATGCAATTTCTCGCGCCTGCTTGTTGGATGCGTCAGCCAGTGTGTTCGCAGTCTTCTGGGTTTTGTCCGCCGATGATGAAACTTCGGCAGCAGTTGAGTTAATCGTGGTTACCAGGGTGCGCAAGGCGTCAATGGTGAAGTTAACCGAGTCGGCGATCGCGCCGGTAATTTCTTCCGTTACTGTTGCATGCACAGTCAGGTCACCGTCAGCGAGATTTGCCATCTCATCAAGCAGACGCAAAATAGCACGCTGGTTTCTGCGGTTGTTTTCCAGTGCCTGTTCCTCACGTTTCCTGGCATCACGAATCAACAGGTAACCAAGGATCAAGATAAGCAGTACCGCAATACCACCGAAAGCAATACCTGCATACTGAATTTTATCCAGCTGCGCGCCCTGCCCATTGATCGCTGCCTGCATTAGCTTAAGCTCACCCAGCAGCTCCTCACTGTCATTACCGATGCGGCCGGCAGCATCCTTAACTTCAAACAGTTCCGGCGATAGTTCAAGAATGCCCGCGATATTGTCACTGACCGCGCTGATCAACATTGCCACTTCGCGCAACTTGCTAACGGCTTCCTTATCAGTCACCTGATCAATACGTAAACTGGTAGATCCTTTCAACAAACCTTCGAGCACGCGCCCGAACAATGCAGCGTCACGACCGAAACGGTCCGCTGCCGCTGCCGCGGTTTCACCACCGGCCAGCACCTGGTTAAGATTGTTCTTAATACGCTGCGACAACATCATCTGGCGACTGGCCAGATAAATTTGCCTGGTTGATGCATTTTTCTCCATCAACACGCCGACGACCTCATCGGAATAGGTCAACATCTGCGGGATGAAGCTATCGATGACGTTGTATAGCTCGCCCACTTCTGAAATCGGTTGCTTACCGTTGATAATAACTTCGATATCACTGCGGTATTTGCGCCAGCTGGTTTCCACCTTATCCAGCACCGGCGCCATATCTTCACTCAACACAGGCGTACCCGTCATGGGATCACCCGTACGATAAGCATCAAGAATTGCATCAAAGCGCAGGCGCGATTCCAGCAAACTGCCAAAATCGCCTTCATTACCAGACGAGGCACCCAGGGAGAATGTTGCCATCTGTTGTGATAGCAGCAACTGTTCAGCTGCCAGCTCAATATGTTTCTGCAAGTCTGAACGCTTGTTACCCACGTAATACAGGCTAACCAGCATCACAATGATGAATACCGCCAGCAGAATACCGAGTACCAGCAGCGGCCTGCCGATGGCTACTGATTTTTTATCTGCGCTCATAACATACCCTCTCCAATTTCTACGTTGCCGGCGCTACCGGCTTTATTCTTTTTATAGTGACGCTTGTGCAAAACGTTCATCCTTTACCATCTGGGCAAAACTGAATACCGGCCAGCGTTCGCTGTCCTGCACGTATACCTTTTCAACAAAAGGCGAAATACTTTCATGTACGCTAGGCAGGTCACGGCTTTCATCTTTCGCCATAAAATGCCGCATACCAAACACTTCTTCCACTATCAGGCCTGTATTGAATCCCTTGTAATTGATAACAATCACCCGGCCTTTTCTGCGATGCTTGATGTCTTCACCCAGCATAAAACCTTTCAGGTCCATAATCGGCAACAGGTTACCGCGCACATTGGCTACCCCGACGACCCATGATTTCACACCTGGGACAGCGGTAAATCTTGGCAAGTCGAGTATTTCCCTAACCTCATCCATCGGCGCTATCAACCTGTCATCGCCGAGTCGAAAGCCAACCCCCACCCATTCTTTTTCAGCCGAACCGATTTTGGGTAATCCAGCAGCATTAATCTCGCAACGACGCTCGATGTCCTGCAACAGGCTGAATGGATCAATGGCTTCTTGCTCGGTTACTGACATGGCGCTCAAAGCCTGTTGCCTAACTCGCCAGCGCGTTGTTAACTCGTTCAATCAGTGCTTTTTCCTGCACCGGTTTAACGATGTAGTCTTTTGCGCCCTGTCGCATTGCCCAGACCTTGTCGGTTTCCTGGTCCTTGGTAGTGACGATGATGACTGGAATTGATGCGGTTTCGTTCTGCTTGGAAAGCTGACGCGTTGCCTGGAAGCCGTTCATGCCTGGCATGACAACATCCATCAGAACCAGGTCAGGCTGGATTTCTTTTGCCGCGACAACACCGTCTTCTCCAGAAGTTGCCACGACGACCTCATGACCGTTCTTTTCCAGCATGGTCTGCAATACGTGGACTTCAGTAGGAGAATCATCAACTACAAGTATTTTTGCCATTGTTGTAACACCAGTTAGTATTAATTGTTATTGTCTGGATTCGTGAACCAGCTATTTCACCCTGGCGTGTTCTTTTATAGCGCCAAGTAGATCTTCTTTAGTAAAGGGCTTTGTCAGATATTGCGTGGAACCCACAATGCGTCCACGTGCTCGGTCAAAAATACTGTCCTTACTGGACAGCATAATCACTGGCGTCTCCCTGAACACACTATTGTTTTTTATAAGCGCGCAGGTCTGATACCCATCCAGCCGTGGCATCATGATGTCGACGAATATAATATCTGGCCGGGTCTCGGCAATTTTGGACAGCGCCTCAAAACCATCTACTGCAGTGACAACTTCACACCCCTCTTTTTTCAGGAGGTTTTCAGCAGTACGGCGTATGGTTTTACTATCGTCAATAACCATTACGCGCAAATCACGCAAGCCAGCAGTATCTTCTGCCATAGCTATCTCGTTCATTTAAAAATTAGCCCTTATACAGCGGATAAATTGAATGTAGACCATGTTTTAAGTATTGGCAATGAATAAAAAAATCTATAACTAAATTGGCCAAAAAATTGCTTGCCAGTTCAAATTTAAGTACATTCAACGCCTTAGTCCTAACCGCCACCCCGCCAGGAAATCATCATGGGTAACGCCGTCACCTTGCGTCTTGGGATAGTCATGGATCCCATTGAGCATATAAAAACCTACAAAGATAGCAGCTTTGCCATGCTGCTGGCGGCACAAAAACGCGGCTGGCAGCTGTTTTACATGCAGGCGAAGGATCTTTATGCCGACAGCGATACGGCATATGCCGATTGCCGCAGTTTGACAGTCGAGGATAACCCCGAGCACTGGTTCGACCTTGGACCCTACGAGAATATCGAGCTGGCTACGCTGGACGCCATCCTGATGCGTAAAGACCCGCCATTCGACATGGAATATATCAACACCACCTATATGCTCGACCTCGCCGAGCGCGCCGGCTGCCTGATCGTCAACCGCCCGAACAGCCTGCGTGATGCCAATGAAAAAATGTTTATCACCCGGTTTCCTCAATGCTGTACACCGATGCTGGTCTCGCGTAATCCACCTCGGCTGCGAATGTTTGTAGAGCAGCACAAAGATGTCATTCTCAAACCACTGGATGGCATGGGCGGCATGTCAATATTCCGCGTTAGCCCGAACGATGCCAATCTGTCGGTGATACTGGAAACCATCAGCCAGCACGGCGCAAAAACGGTCATGGCACAGTGTTTTATTCCCGAAATCAGCGCGGGTGACAAGCGTATTCTGCTAGTCGATGGCGAAGCCGTGCCCTATGCACTGGCACGCATACCCGCGCAGGGCGAAACCCGCGGCAACCTCGCCGCCGGCGGCCAGGCGGTGGGGCGCGAACTCAGCGAACGTGATCACTGGATATGCCAGCAGGTCGGGCCCGTGCTGAAAGACATGGGCATCCTGTTTGCCGGCATTGATGTCATCGGCGACTATCTCACCGAAATTAATATCACCAGTCCGACCTGCATTCGCGAACTCGACAGTCTGTATAAACTCGACATTGCCTCACAGCTGATGGATGCCATTGCCGCAAAACGTGCGCGCTGAAACCCGCATGTTTATATACCGCAAGTACATTATCGCCCTGCTGTGCCTGGGCCTGGCGGCGTGCTCGCAAGGCAGTGATGTCGAACCCCTGGAACATAAAACCAGCCTGCTGCTATTTGGCACGATCATCGAAATCACCCTGTATGACACCGACGCCGAACTGGCAGAAAGTGCATTCACCCGGCTGGAAAGCGACTTCAGTCGCTGGCACCAGCACTGGAGTCCATGGACCGATGGCGAACTCGCACAACTCAACCAGCATATTGCACAGGGCAAACCCTTCCAGGTCGATGCAGAGTTGCGCGCAATGCTTCAATCTGCCGCTGATATTTCCGCGAAAACCAGCACACTGTTCAACCCTGCGATCGGCGAGCTGATCAATCTCTGGCAATTTCATCGCCATGAAGAACCCGATATCGAACCGCCGGATGCAGCCGCTATCAGGCAGATCGTCGCACGCCACCCCAGCATGGCCGATATCGTGATAAATGGTGACATCATTGTCAGCACTAATTCCGCAGTGCAGCTAAGTCCTGGAGCCTTTGCCAAGGGTTACGCCATCGAAATCGCGCTCAATAAGCTGCAGTCAATGGGTATCGGAAATGCCGTCATCAATGCGGGCGGCGACCTCAAGGTCATCGGCCGGCATGGTGCGCGCAACTGGCGCGTGGGGATTCGCCATCCGCGCAAGCAGGGCGTGCTCGGCTGGCTGGATGTAGCGCCGGGTGAAAGCGTATTCACCTCGGGCGATTACGAGCGTTTTTATATGTACCAGGGCAGGCGCATGCACCATATTCTCGACCCGCGCAGCGGGTACCCTGCCAAAGGCCTGCGTTCGGTCACCGTGGTCCACACCGATGCCGGAACAGCCGATGCCGCGGCCACCGCACTGTTCGTGGCCGGGCCTGAACACTGGTATGAAATCGCGCGTGCACTGGGCATTAAACACGTTATGCTGGTGGATGAAACCGGCACAATCCAGGTCAGCCCGGCGTTGGCGGAGCGCGTGCATTTCACCGCAGGCGATACTGCCAGCACAATTCTCAGTCAGCCTCTATAATCAATCAAAACCGAAACGCCCCAGGGCGGGCAAAATCGCGCCTGAATAACTATAATGAACAGAGCGTCACCCGCACAATAATATATGAACAAAAATCTGCCACCATCGCCGAAGATTACAGACCATGACCGCCTCGGACTGACTTTTTTTCTGGCGGCGATATTTCATGGCATCGTCATTCTCGGCGTCACTTTCAGCATCGCCCCCGCGGCTGAAAATCCACAGACGCCAACGCTGGATGTCATTATTGTTCAAAGCCAGAATCCGTCCGAGAACAAGGACGCCAAATACCTCGCCCAGATCACGCAGCAGGGCGGCGGCGAAAGCGAAGAAAAAACCCGGCCGCGCGATATTTTTACCGCACCCACATTGTCGCCAGATCCCGGCATAGCCATGCAAACCAGCATGCAGCAGGTCGCCAGCCTGACCCAGCCGGATGAAATCAAATTATTGCACCAGGCAAAATCCGATTTTCAGATTCGAACCGAGAAAGAAGCCAGCAAGCACGAAGACCTCAACCGCGAGGAGCAGGTCAGCCAGCAGCAAATGCAAACTGCCCGCCTGGCGGAAGAGCTCAGCGCGATCATTGAAAATGAAGCCGAGCGCCCCAAAGTTAAGTTCATGAACTCGAGCACCAAAGAATTTCTGCCGGCACGCTATATGCGCGACTGGATCAACCGCGTGGAACGCATCGGCAACCTCAATTACCCCGACCAGGCGCGGCGCGAAAGCCTCAGCGGCACCCTGATCCTGGACGTGGCGATCAATTCGAAAGGCGAATTAATCAAGACCGACCTGCGGCGTTCTTCCGGCCACCAGGTGCTGGACGATGCCGCACAGCGCATTGTAAAACTGGCCGCGCCCTACCCCGCCTTTCCTGAAAAACTCAGGCAGGAAGCCGATGTCATACACATTACTCGCAGCTGGGAATTTCTCGCCAGCAACCAGATTCGGAGCCAGTAATGGAAAGCACATACTTAAATGACCATTTCATCATCGCCATGCCCGACCTGGCGGATCCGAATTTCGGCAGCACCGTCACGTATATTTGCGAACACGATGAAAACGGCAGCTTCGGCATCGTGATCAATCGTGAAACCGATATCACCCTGCTGGAAGTTATGCAGCAAATGAAAATCGAATCTGAAAACAGCCCGAAGCGCGACCAGGTCGTGTTTCTTGGCGGACCGGTGCAACAGGGGCGCGGCTTCGTGCTCCACCGCCCGCTCGGCGACTGGGACTCGACTTTAAAGATCAACCAGCACATTGCACTGACCACCTCACGCGACATCATCGAAGCCATCGCCAGGAACGAAGGCCCGGAAGATGCCATAGTCGCACTGGGCTATGCCGGCTGGGCACCTGGCCAGCTCGAGCAGGAACTGGCCGCCAACACCTGGCTGAGCTGCCCGGCGAACGAACAGATCATTTTTGACATTCCCCCCCGAGACCGCTGGCAGGCAGCTGCCGATATCATCGGCGTTGATCTGCAACTGCTGAGCCACGATGCCGGACACGCCTGAGTCGATCCGCTCTGTACTCGGCATCGACTACGGTAAAAAACGCATCGGCATAGCCACCGGTCAGACCATCACCGGTACCGCCACCCCCGTGACCACCCTGCAACCAGGTCAACGGTGAACCCGACTGGGCAGGCTTGCAACAACAGATCGAGCGCTGGCGACCGGATGCCCTGCTGGTAGGCATTCCGTATCACACCGATGGCAGCGAAAGTCCGATGACAGAAACTGTTCGTGCCTTTTGTCGCACGCTGCAGCAGCACTTTTCGCAACCCATCATTGAAGTCAATGAAACCCTGAGTTCATACGAAGCTGAAGAACTTCTGCGCCAGCACAAAAAAATAGGCCAGCATAACAAGCAGGAGATTGATAGAATGGCGGCCGCCCTGATCGTACAAAGCTGGCTCGACCAACACTGAAGTACACCTATGGATGATATTGCCAAACCAGACGCGCTTCTGGCACAGATGGCAGAAACTCTAAAACAGTTGCTCGCATCACGAGCTATCGACGAACCGTTGATGGTCGGAATTCATACCGGTGGCGTCTGGGTCGCTGAAGATCTGCACCAGCGTCTCAAAATCAACGAACCCCTCGCCACGCTCGATATCAGTTTTTATCGCGATGATTTTTCACGTATCGGCATCAATCCAAAGGTCAAACCTTCGAAACTGCCGCCACAGGTGGAAGACCGCCACATTATCCTGGTCGATGATGTGCTGCACACCGGCCGCACCATTCGCGCAGCCATGAACGAAATCTTTGATTACGGCCGGCCGTCGAGTATCACCCTGGTATGCCTGATCGAGCGCAACGGGCGTGAACTTCCGATCCAGGCCGATGTCGTCGGACAAAAAATTCGGCTGTCACAAAATCAGCACATCAAGCTCTCTGGCCCAGCGCCGTTGAAATTGCTACTGGCATGAATAACAACATCAGACACGCACACACATGGTAAATAAAGCCAGCAAAGCCTCGTTACTGGCCCGGGATGACTGGAACATCCAGCTCGATGCAAATGGCAAGCTGAAACATTTCCTCAGCATTGAGGGACTCGGCAGCGAGATCCTGAACAACATACTCGATACTGCAGAAAGCTTTGCCAATATCAACGAACAAAGCGTGAAAAAAGTGCCGCTGCTGCGCGGCAAAACCATTGTGAATCTTTTCTTCGAAGCCAGCACGCGTACCCGCACCACTTTCGAACTCGCTGCCAAGCGTCTTTCAGCCGATGTGCTCAATATCAACATCAGCGCTTCGGCGACCAGCAAGGGCGAAACCCTGCTCGACACCCTGCGCAATATCCAGTCAATGCAGTGCGATATGTTCATCGTCAGACACAATGATTCTGGTGCTGCACACCATATTGCACACAATGTTTCTACCGATATCAGTGTTATTAATGCCGGTGACGGGCGCCATTCGCACCCGACACAGGCGATGCTCGACATGTTCACCATACGCCGCAGCAAGGGCCACGATTTCGGCAAACTGCGCGTCGCGATCGTTGGCGACCTGCTGCATTCGCGGGTGGCTCGCTCGCAGATTCATGCACTGAATACGCTCAACACCGGCGAAGTTCGCGTGATCGGGCCGAAAACATTGATTCCCGTCGGTATCGAAGACATGGGTGTGACGGTCTACAACGATATGGCGACAGGCATCAGCGATGCCGATGTCGTTATCATGCTGCGCCTGCAGAAAGAACGCATGCTCGGCGCACTGCTGCCGAGCGAACAGGAATTCTATGCCATGTACGGCCTGACCTGCGACAAGCTCAAACGCGCCAAACCCGATGCCATAGTCATGCACCCGGGGCCGATTAATCGCGGTGTCGAAATTGAATCCGCAGTGGCAGACGGACCGCAGTCGGTAATCCTCAAGCAGGTCACCTACGGCATTTCAATACGCATGGCAGTCATGTCCATGGTGCTGGGACGCGAACCCGAACACAGCGGCGGGGAGAAATCCGCATGAGCCGCCTGCATATTCGCAACGCACGCATCATCAACCCTGCGAGCAACGCGATAGAAAGCGGTGATGTGTATATCGCTGATGGCCACATTGCAGCACTTCAGCATGCGCCTGATGGATTTGCAGCCGACCAGGTACTGGATGCTTCCGGCCTGTCACTCATGCCAGGCATTGTCGATCTGTGTGCACGACTGCGCGAACCGGGCGATGAACACAAGGCAAGTATCGCCAGTGAATGCAAAGCTGCGAGCGCCAATGGCATTACATCGATGTGCTGCCCACCCGATACCGATCCAGTGGTTGATGAACCCGCAGTGGTCGAACTGATCAGGCGCATATCGTCGAATACCGGGCTCAGTAAGGTCATGGTACTCGGTGCACTCACCTATCGACTGAAAGGTGAACGCCTGAGTGAAATGTGGGCGCTAAAGGGCGCCGGTTGCATTGGTGTTAGCAATGCGCGCGCGCCGGTGGTAAATACCCAGGTATTACGCCGCGCCTACTACTATGCCGCCAATTGCAATCAGACCGTATATATAGAACCCGATGACCACTGGTTGAGTATGCAGGGCTGCGCGCACGAAGGCCCGATCGCGACTCGGCTGGGTCTGCAGGGCATTCCTGTATCAGCGGAAACCACTGCGCTCGCACGTTCACTTGAGCTCATCGCGGAAACCGGTGTGCGCGCACATTTCGGTCGACTGTCATGCGCACACTCTGTCGAACTGATACGCCGCGCCAAACAATCTGGCATCCAGGTAACCGCCGATGTCAGCGCACACCAGTTACACCTGACCGAGCAGGACATCAGTAGCTTTAACAGCGCGTTTCATGTACTGCCACCGCTGCGCAGTCAGCGCGACATGGAGGCACTGCGCCAGGGCGTTGCCGACGGCACCATTGATACTATCTGCTCGGACCATCAGCCTCACGAACCCGATGCCAAGCAACAGCCGTTCCCGAGTTCAGCACCGGGTATCAGCGCACTCGACACACTTCTGCCACTGGTACTTGCCCTGGTCGATAACGCTGAACTAGAAATGCAAACTGCGGTCCGCGCACTGACAACACACCCGGCTGATGTGCTGGGAATACCTGCAGGCAGAATCGAAGCCGGTGCAGTCGCGGATCTATGCCTGTTTGAAACCGATGCCGACTGGCAGCTGAGCACTGAACAAATGCACAGTCGCGGAAAAAACACACCCTTCACCGGCTGGAATTTTCGCAACCGCGTCAAACACACCATCATCAACGGCAATCTAGTGTACAGCGCAGACGTATAGTCTGAAAAACATAAAGCTTTTAGTCCGCGAATAAACGCGAATGTTTTATCTGCGCCTGCGGCGCAGATGCTTACACAACAAAAAAGTTTTTATTTGCGTTTATTCGCGTTCATTTGCGGACTAAATATTTTTTAGCTTTCAACTGCAATGGTTGCAGCTGTCTAACGGCAGGCGGTTATTTCTTGGTGTCTGTGGTGGTGCCGGGGAATTGCAGGGTGTCGGGTTTATCGGCGTGCTGCATGTCCTTGACGCCGCCACCGAAATTGATTTTCCATTCCAGGTCACTGCTCGAATCGGCATTGGCCAATGCAGTTTTCAGATCTATCTTGCCGTCCCTGAACAGCTTGTAGAGTGACTGATCGAAGGTCTGCATGCCTGCTTCACTGGCCTTGGTCATAATGTCCTTGATCTCATTGAACTTGGCTTCGCGTATCAGCTGGCTGATGTAAGGCGTATTGATCATGGCTTCGACAGCGACGACGCGTGAGCCGTCGGAAGAGGTCACCAGACGTTGTGCCAGGATCGCGTTCAGGTTTAGCGACAGGTCCATCAAAATCTGGTTATGTGCTTCGTTAGGGAAGAAGTTCAGAATGCGATCCAGTGTCTGGTAGGCATTGGTTGCGTGCAGGCTGGTTAAACACAGATGCCCGGTATCGGCGTAGCGCAGCGCTGATTCCATGGTCTCACGATCACGCGCTTCACCAATCATGATGACATCAGGTGCTTCGCGCATGGCTTCACGCAGGGCGTTATCAAAAGACAGCGTATCGAGCCCGACTTCGCGCTGGCCGACGATTGATTTTTTATGATGAAACATAAACTCAATCGGGTCTTCAATGGTGAGAATATGGCCGCTCTCAGTAGCATTGCGATAATCCAGCATCGAGGCGAGTGAAGTCGATTTACCGGTACCGGTCGCGCCCACAACCAGCAGCAGGCCCTTTTTCTTCATCACCATGCGCTTATAGACTTCCGGCAGCCTGAGTTCATCCAGCGAGGGAATATCCGCCTTGATGTAACGGATCACCATCGAGACTTCACCGCGCTGCAGGTACATATTGACGCGAAAGCGGCCCAGCTCGGTGTAGGACATGCCCATATTGAATTCGAGATTGCGCTCGAAATCCTGTATTTGCGAGGGTGTCAGCAGGTCATATGCCAGTTTTTTGGTCATGCCGGGTGCCAGCATGCTCTTGCCCACCGGCCGCATATTGCCTTCGATCCGGATACTGACTGGTGCACCGGTAGTGAAATACATGTCGGAGGCGTGCTGCTCCGACATCAGCTTGAGATAGGGCTGCAGGTTCATGGTGCTATTTTAGCGCAATTAACGACCGTGCATTCCCTTGTCATTTTCATCATCTTCTTCCATCTGCAAGGCATCCAGCCCCTCCAGAAGATCGGAACTCTTCGAGTCACTGCCTTCGAGCTTGATACGCAGGCGCAGGTCATTAATCGAATCCGCATTGCGCAAGGCGTCTTCATAGGTGATCTTGCCTTCCTCGTAGAGGTCATATAACGCCTGGTCAAAGGTGCGCATACCCATTTCATTTGACTTGGAAATCAGCTCCTTGATCTCGTGCACATTGCCCTTGAATATCAGGTCAGACATGAGCGGCGTATTGAGCAGAATTTCGACCGCCGGCACCCGGCCTTCAGTGCCTGCCTTGGGGATCAGGCGCTGAGACACCAGGCCCTTGAGGTTCAGCGACAAGTCCATCAGCAATTGCTGGCGGCGGTCTTCCGGGAAGAAGTTGATGATACGGTCGAGCGCCTGGTTCGAGCTATTGGCATGCAGAGTCGTTAGACACAGGTGACCGGTTTCAGCGAAAGCAATCGCGTGTTCCATTACCTCGCGGTCACGAATCTCACCGATCAGGATGACATCGGGCGCCTGGCGCAGGGTGTTTTTCAGGGCGATTTCATAGCTCTCGGTATCAACGCCGACTTCGCGCTGGGTCACGATACAGTTTTTATGGTTGTGCACGAACTCGATCGGATCTTCGATAGTAATGATGTGACCCTTGCTGTTTTCATTGCGGTAACCCACCATCGCGGCCAGCGAAGTCGATTTACCTGAGCCGGTTGCGCCGACAAAGATCACCAGGCCACGCTTGGTCATGGCAATATCTTTCAGCACCGGCGGCAGGTCCAGGTCTTCAAAATTGGGGATATCTGAACGTATCACACGCAGAACCACGCCTACTGAACCACGCTGGGTAAATGCATTCACACGAAAACGTGACACCCCCGGCAGGCTGATAGCGAAATTACATTCCTGCGCTTGTTCGAATTCGGCCAGCTGCTTGTCATTCATGATCGAGCTCACCAGCAACAGCGTGTGCTGCGGACTCAGCGGCTGGTTTGACAAAGGCTCCATGGCACCATGTACTTTCATCGAAGGCACCGCGCCGGCAGTTATAAACAGGTCAGAACCGTCCTTTTGCACCATCGCGCGCAGCAGGTCATGCATGTAACGTATTGCCTTTTCCCGATCCATTAAATCACCCCTGGGGAATATGAATTAAACGCAGCGTGGCTTTATACACACCGTCGTGATTATTTACTGCCGTTAAGCAAACGAATCTTTATTGGCCGCTTTCTTGAGGACTTCTTCCTTGCTGACCAGGCCCTTGGCCAGCATCTCGGCCAGGTTCTGGTCGAGGGTCTGCATACCAGATGCCTGGCCAGTCTGGATCGCTGAATACATCTGCGCAATCTTGTTTTCACGAATCAGGTTACGAATCGCGGGTGTACCAATCATGATTTCGTGCGCGGCAACTCGCCCACCGCCGATTTTTTTCAACAGCGTCTGCGATATTACGGCACGCAGTGACTCGGACATCATCGCACGCACCATTTCTTTTTCGGCTGCCGGGAACACGTCGACCACACGGTCGATGGTTTTCGCGGCTGAACTGGTATGCAGGGTGCCGAACACAAGATGACCGGTTTCTGCCGCTGACAGCGCCAGGCGAATGGTTTCAAGGTCACGCATTTCACCCACCAGGATGACGTCCGGGTCTTCACGCAGTGCTGAACGCAACGCCTCGCTGAATCCCAGCGTATCACGATGCACTTCACGCTGATTGATCAGGCACTTTTTACTTTCATGCACAAACTCGATCGGGTCTTCGATGGTCAGAATATGGCCGTAGTGGTTCTCGTTGACGAAATTGACCATGCCCGCCAGCGTGGTGGACTTGCCCGAACCTGTCGGCCCGGTGACCAGCACAATGCCACGCGGGGTATTGGAAATTTTTTCAAAAATTTTCGGCGCCTGTAATTCTTCCAGGGTAAGGATTTTTGAAGGAATGGTACGAAACACCGCGCCTGAACCACGGTTGTGATTGAATGCATTTACACGGAAACGAGCAAGGCCGGGTATCTCGAACGAAAAATCGGTTTCCCAGTATTCCTCAAAGGTTTTGCGCTGCTTGTCGTTCATGATGTCATACACCATGCCATGTACCATTTCATGATCCATGGGTTCGACATTGATACGGCGGACATCGCCATCAACACGAATCATGGGTGGCAACCCGGCGGAAAGGTGTAAGTCAGAGGCCCCGTTTTTGACACTGAAGGCCAGTAATTGCGCAATATCCATCTAATCCCCCGTTAATTTCGAACCTGCAAGCCACGCGCACTAGCAGCGTGATTCGCACACTTTTTGTTATTCGAATAGTTATAGTCAATAATGCGCCCGGCTTCAGCTAAATCCCGCGATTGAAGCCATATTTTTATTCGACGCTACCCTCATGGCGTGCTGTGATAGACTTTTTCGATATTTGCGTATGGCACAGGCATGAACTCGATCATGGACTCAACAATTGCATTCATCGGTGGTGGCAACATGGCGGCCAGCCTGGTCGGCGGCCTGCTGGCGGCGTCGACCCCGGCGTCAAACCTGCTGGTGGCCGAACCCGACAGCGCCAGGGGCAGGCAGCTCGAACATCAGTTCGGCATTCGCACCGAGACCAGTAACAGCGCAGCACTCGATGCCGACGTGGTGATACTCGCGGTTAAGCCCCAGCTGTTGCAGCGCGTGTGCCGCGAACTGGCAGCTCACTTCGGCGAGCGTTCTCCGTTGTTTATTTCAATCGCCGCCGGTGTCCGCAGTGGTGATATCGAGCGCTGGCTCGGCGGCAATCGCGCCGTCGTGCGCTGCATGCCAAACACGCCCGCCTTGCTGCAATGTGGCGCGACTGCACTGTCGGCCAACACCCATGTTTCAGCTGCACAAAAGCTGCTCGCCGAACAGATTTTGCAGGCCGTGGGCACCACCCTCTGGGTGGCTGATGAAGACCAGCTCGATGCAGTCACGGCGGTGTCCGGCAGTGGCCCCGCCTATTTTTTCCTGTTAATGGAAGCGATGCAGGCGGCCGGCGAACAACTCGGCCTGAGTGCAGACAATGCACGCGCCCTTACCCTGCAAACCGCGCTTGGCGCTGCGCGCATGGCCAGTGAAAGTGATGTCGATAGCGCCGCCTTGCGTGCCCGAGTGACTTCAAAGGGCGGCACCACCGAACAGGCCATTCTCAGTTTTGAAAACGCCGGCTTCAGACAGATCGTGCAACACGCACTTGATGCCGCCTGTACACAATCTCGCCATCTCGCCAACGAACTTGGTAAGGACTCCGCATGAGCGCCGAAAACCCACTGATATTTTTAATCCGTACACTGATCGATATTTACGTTTCGATACTGATGCTGCGTTTTTTGCTGCAACAGGTGCGCGCAGATTTTTACAATCCGATTTCACAGTTTATCGTCAAACTGACCAACCCCGTCGTGATGCCCGCACGCAAGTTTATCCCCAGTTTCCGTGGCTATGACGTTGCCACGCTGGTACTGGTAATAAGCTTTATTATTATCAAAATCGTATTGCTCGCCAGTATTAATGGCATAACGCCAGGCGCCATTGGGGTGATACTGGTCGCGCTGCAGGAATTGCTGCTACTGCTCATCAATGTATTCATGTTTGCCATATTCGTGCAGGCGATTCTGAGCTGGGTCAACCCCGATCCGCATCACCCGGTGGCGGCATTATTGCGCAGCATCACGGCGCCGGTATTGCGTCCTTTTCAGCAGCTCATCAAACCCATTAGCGGCATCGACCTGTCGCCCCTGGTAGCACTGATAGCGTTAATGTTTGCCAAGAGTATCGTGATCTACCTGTTTCAAATGCTGTGATAACGCGTGTTCTATCGCTGGGACAATGACAGCCTGATTCTGAACATTCGAGTACAGCCGCGTGCCAGCAGAACTGAACTGGCTGAATCCATTGGCGATGAAATAAAACTCAGACTCACCTCGGCCCCGGTGGACGGCAAGGCCAATGCACAGCTGATTGCTTACCTGGCAAAAACCTTTGGCGTTGCCAAATCTGGTATAAGCATCATTAGCGGCGAAAAAGGCAAAAACAAACGTGTGCGCATACAGCAGCCTGCGAAACTTCCTGAGGGCCTGATCGCCATCGAGCATGGGTATAATAGTGATGAATAAAACTGGAAGGCGCTGATGGCATCAGCGTGAAATTTGCGGAGCCACAAATGCGAACGCACAAACCTGTCCCAAACAAACTGCAACTGCTGGCAAGCTGCCTGCTTTTTATACTGCCTGCCCTGGCATGGACGGCAGTAAAATATACCAGCCTGCCACCGTACACCCCGCTGACGCAGGCACTGGAAATCCGCCTGGAAAAACTCGAAGCCCTGCTCGCCCAGGCGAGTGACTACCAGCGCTACATCCTGCTCGACACCACGGCGAGAACCGCGATGGAACTCAAACAGTACGACAAGGCCGAACAGTTTGCGCGCGACCTGCACGAACTTGCGCCAGCGTATCCCCAGGACTGGAACTACGCCTCTGCGCTGCATCACAGTCGCATTATTCTCGGCCGCACCGCACTGCTTAAAGGCGATATCGCCACTGCCAAACGCTACCTGCTGGCGGCCGGCCAGGCACCCGGTTCAGACATTCTCGACAACAGCGGGCCGGATCTGCAACTGGCCAGTGACCTGCTAAAACGCAACGAACGCACTGCAGTGATCAATTATCTCAAGGCCTGCCGCACTTTCTGGAGCAAAGGACGGGGCCGACTCGACCAGTGGTTAAACCAGCTCGGCAAGGGCGAAACCCCGAACCTGCTGGCGCGCAGCAGCCCGGCTAGCAAGTGAACAAGATAGCCTTTTTTTAACAAGCTGATACACTGCGCACAATTCAATCAGCCATGCAGCCATGCCCGAAACCCTGAGCCCGGATTCTGTCGGAATAGTCATTCCGCAAACACAGCATTTTGCCGAACCGCTGTTACTCGAATGCGGCAAAACGCTGGAACATTACGACATCGCCTACGAAACCTACGGCGAACTTAATGCTGCGCGTAATAATGCGGTACTGATCTGCCATGCGCTGTCGGGTGACCAGCACGCCGCGGGTTATCATTCGATGGAAGACAAAAAACCCGGCTGGTGGGATTCCGCCATCGGCCCGGGCAAGCCCATCGACACCAATCACTTTTTTGTCGTCAGTCTTAACAATCTCGGCGGCTGCAAAGGCAGCACCGGGCCCAACACAAAAAAACCCGGCAGCGACAAATACTGGGGGCCGGATTTTCCCATTATCACCGTGCGCGACTGGGTCAACAGCCAGCAACGTCTGATGACCAGCCTCGGCATCGACAGCTGGTGCGCGATCATCGGCGGCAGTCTTGGCGGCATGCAGGTGATGCAATGGAGCATCGAATACCCCGCGCTGGTGAAACACGCACTGGTGATCGCCGCGGCGCCCAAGCTGTCGGCGCAGAACATTGCCTTCAACGAAGTCGCACGGCAGGCGATTCAGTCCGACCCGGATTTTCATGACGGTCATTACCTCGAACACCACAGTATTCCACGCCGCGGACTGATGCTGGCACGCATGCTCGGCCATATTACCTATTTGTCCGATAACGCCATGCGTGACAAATTCGGCCGCGAACTGCGCGAAGGCAAACTCAGTTTCGGCTTCGATGTTGATTTCCAGGTGGAAAGTTACCTGCGTTACCAGGGGCGTTCGTTTGTCGAACGTTTTGATGCCAACACCTACCTGTTGATGACCAAGGCGCTGGACTATTTCGATCCCGCGCGCGAATTCAATGACAACCTGGTGACTGCACTGGAACGCGCCAGCGCCCGCTTCATGGTGATGTCATTCACCTCCGACTGGCGTTTTTCGCCCGAGCGTTCACGCGAAATCGTCAAAGCATTGCTCGCAGCCAGAAAACAGGTCAGCTATGTCGAAATCGAATCCGAGCAGGGCCACGATGCGTTCCTGATTCCAAGTCCGCATTACATGAAAGTGTTTGGCAGTTACATGCAGGGCATCGTGGAGCGGCTATGACATTACGCGCCGACCTCGCCATCATCGCCAGCTGGATAAAACCCGGTGCCAGTGTGCTCGACCTCGGCTGCGGCGACGGCACCTTGCTCAAGTACCTGCGCGATCACCAGCAGGTCAACGGCTACGGGCTGGAAATCAGTGAACGTAACCTGGAAATCTGCCTGCACGAACGTGTCAATGTCATCCAGACCGACCTCAACAACGGCCTCAAGGATTATTTTGCAGACAACAGCTTTGACTACGTGGTGATGAGCCAGACATTACAGGCCACGGCGCACCCCGATTTGCTGATCGATGAAATGCTGCGCGTGGGCAGTGAAGGCATCGTCACTTTCCCCAATATGGCCCACTGGCGAGGCCGCGCGCAACTTGGACTCGGCGGCTATATGCCCGTCACCAAGAGCCTGCCAAACCAGTGGTATAACACGCCCAATGTGCACCTCTGCACGGTGCGTGATTTTGAGCAGCTGTGTCATGACCGCGGTATCCATATCCTGCAACGCACCGTGGTAGACCACACTCACAGTCACAGCACCCTGCTGATGCGACTGTTTCCCAACCTGTTCGGTGAAATTGCGATTTACCGTTTTTGCCGTAAAACAGGTCACTAGCACACACGATGGGGCCTGCAGCGACGGTCGTGTGCTGCTAGAATCAACGCCCTGGTGCCAATAACTATGTTTATCCCTGCCCCGTGTTAAAACCCGCACTTATACCGCAATCCCTGCCTAAGCATATTGCGACGCTGATCAGCCTTGTGCTGGTGGTTTTCTGCGCGCACGCGCTGGCAAAACTGACCTGGATGCTGGTGCCGCAAGACGCGTCGCTGAGCGCGCCGCCGGTGCTCAGCCCGGCATCTCACCAGCCAGTGCAAAACCCGCGTAACATCGCTGCCCAGCTGGCCAGTGCACACCTGTTTGGTCAGGCTGAGAAAAATGCCG
>CAWKAL010000122.1:0-16783 GCA_963847575.1 uncultured Gammaproteobacteria bacterium | reverse complement strand
AACGTATGAACCGACTGTAGTGGTCGCGCTGGGTGGTGTTAACCTGGATAGCGATGATAACGATGACACCAGCAACGGTGAATCACAAATTCGCATGACCCCGGATGGCTGGTATTCCTATACCACCTGGATGCAGACCAACGATGAAGGCAAGGAATATTCATTCGTTGCCGGCGCCTGGGTGGATATCGGTCACGGCGGTTTCTGCTCTTACAATCCCAAAGGCAGGTTTGATCCTGTGCTGCCAGCCCTGGTGCTGATCGCAGCCGGATATATCGGCTGGAGAAAAAAACGTCAGAGCCGGATGTAATTGCCATTGGACGCGGGGCAGGAATAGCGCCCCGCGTAAATAGAAAAAAGTTTTGTTGAACACGAATTAATAAGGAGTAAATAAAATGAGTACCACGACACGAATCACAAGCAATATATTTGCACTGTCCGCATTAGCGCTGGCCGTGAATGGTTTGCTTTATGCCGATACTGATCCGGTATTGACGCTGGGTGAAACCATTAACGTCACTGGTAATACAGATGCAGCACCGACTACATGCGATACGTCAGGCTCGCCGGTACTTTGTGACAACTTACGCTCTGCTATTGCGTATGCAAATGGCAATGATAATGACCTTACTAATAATTATGATGATATCAATCTGCCTGCCGGCGTGCATGCCCTGACAGTGTCGGGTGCGCCCGATGCAACAGCCGCGAGCGGAGACCTCGACATTAACGAGCCGGTCAATATTATCGGTGCCGGTGTCGCAGCCACCGAGATAAATGGTGGCGGTGCTGGTGGCATGAAAGAGCGCATCTTTTCTGTCAATGGCGTAGCTGTTGAAATCTCTGAGCTGACCATGACCGATGGCTATGCCGAGCATGAGCTCGGTGGCGCCATTTTCAATGATGAAAAAGGTAACCTCACCCTGACCAACTGTGCAATCACCAATAGCACGGCGACCTGGGATGGCGGCGAGCTTACCAAGGAGACGCAGGGCAGCGGCGGCGGTATCTATAGCAAGGACGTCATGACGATCGATAACTGTGTATTCCGTGGTAACGAAGCATATAACATTATCGGTGAAGAAAAAGTGGGTAATGGCGGCGCGATCAATGCCAGCCAGTACACGGTGATCAACAACAGTACTATTGGTAGCGATGTTGCAATTGATGCTGATAGTAACAAAGCTATCAACGGTGGTGGCCTGTTCATGACCGGCGGTAATGCGCTGGAAATCACCAACTCTACCTTCAGTTATAACGATGCGATCAGTGGTGGTGGTATCAATAACGTATCACCATCAGCACCAACAACGATTACCAATAGTACTATCTCTGGTAATCACGTGACCGATAGCGGTGCGGGTATAGAAACCAACTCGGTCATGACACTGACGAATGTCACCATAGCCAACAATTTCAAGGATTCGAACAACAAGGGTGCCGGCTACAATACCGGCCCTGGCACGCAGGTGACATTCAGGAATGTATTACTGGATAACAATTTGCATGATGCCAATACTGGTTTCGTCGAGTCGTCCAACTGCGGTATCAAGAGCCCCGGCGTATTCAATATAAACTCGCAGGGCGGAAACGTGTCCAGCGATGCAACCTGTGAACTGGACCTGGCGAAAGGTGACCAGGAAGACGCGACCATCAATCTTGTGGCACTGGCTGACAACAACGCAGGTGGATCTGCCGGGTACTACATTGACGCATGCGCTTGTGCTCGGCAGTGCTGCAGTCGATATGGGTGTGAATGTCGGCTGTCCGAACAATGACCAGCGCGGCAGCATTCGTCCTTTCGATGCCAGCCTGCTGTTCACTGCTGTGTGTGACTCGGGTGCATTCGAGCTCTATATTGAACGCGCCGACCTGCATATCGAAAACATGACCGCACCTTCCAAAGTTGTGCAGGGCGATAATGTCACCATCGATATCGTGGTTGATAACGGTGATCCAACAAACAACGCGGGATCAGCACAGCTGACCACAACGCTGCCTGCGCAGCTGACATACGTTAGTGCGACTCCGTCAATGGGAACCTGTGGTGAAGCGAGTGGCGTAGTTACCTGCGACCTGGGTGACATCACTCCTGCCGCTGAAGCCAGTGTCAGCATTGTAGCCACTGCAAGCACCATCAAGAACGGTGTGATCGTAGGGACTTCAGTATCGTCAACCACGCTGGATCCAAACACCTCTAACAACACTGCGAGTGTGACTATCGACATTGTCGAAGTCACCGACCTGTCATTGACAGCAGCGTCTGCTGCACCTGCAAGCCTGGTAGTGGGTGGTACATCGACTGTTTCAGTCACCGTGCTTAACCGTGGCCCGAATGCTGCCACCGGTGTTGAACTGAGCGGTGCGATACCTGCACTGGTCAGCTTTGTACAGGGTGTTGGCTGTTCCGAAGCAGCGGGTGTTGTGACCTGTCTTGTAGGTGACCTCGCGAATGGTGCTTCAGCTAATGTTGTCTTCGATGTTAAAGGTGAAGCAGCAGGCACGGCGTCAGTAACCGCAACAGTTGATGCTGACCAGGTGGACAGTGATCCGTCTGATAACAGCGGCACCGTCAACATTGGTATCAATGTTGAAAGCGGTGACGGTGGTGGCTTCTGTGCCTACAACCCCAATGGCAAATTCGATCCGATGCTGCCTGCATTACTGGTAGCTGCCATGGGTCTGCTGGGCTTCAGAAGCCGCGCAGGTGCATACAAGCGCTAAGCATGCTTAGTGTACAGGGATGATGCCTCACAGGATGTGCCCCGCTTGTAGAGGGGCGCATCCAGACGAGGGAGAAGGGATGCCGATACATAATTTAATCCTGGTTTTTCTGCCCGCCGGGCCTGGTAAAACCTGTTAAGGAGAATGAAATGCAACACAAGGTAAGTAAGCTGTTCAATACTTCATTGTTGGCATTGGGTGTTACGGCAGCGATAACAAATCCTGTTACTGCGGCAACAATTGCAGTCGATACGTTTGCAGATGAAATTAACAACAATGGCGACATGTTCCTTACGTGAAGCCATTATCAATGCAAATAATAACAACACTAGCGGATCAATCGACTGTGTTTCCGGTGCTGCAGGGGTCGATGAAATCGTTTTGCCTGCCGGTACATATACACTTTCAATAGCCGGTCGCAGTGAAGATGCTGCGGCCACCGGTGACCTTGATATTACCGATGTAGATACTGCCGGTAACAGCCTGCGTAATCACGGGTGAGGTTGACCTGAATGGCGCACCTGCAAGCATTATCGATGCCGGCGATATTGACCGGGTATTTGATATCTTTAATCCTGGCTATTAAAGGCGACCTGACCAGGGCGCAAACTTTGACGGCGTCGCAGTGACACTGCAAAACCTGAAACTGATCAACGGCCATGCCGAAGAAACGGTTGTTGCTGTTGATAGCCAGGGCAGCGGTGGTGCAGTGTTCAGCTGGCGCTTCAATGACCTGACGATTGACAACTGTGTGTTTGATAACAACCAGGCAGTCTGGGATGGCAAGTATGACGTCATCGATCCGAATATGATTCCAGATGATGGTGACGAGATAGAAGAGCGTACCCTGTCTGGACACGGTGGTGCAGTCTACAGTCGTGGTGGACTGACTATCACAGACAGTGTGTTCAGCAATAATATCGCTTACACCACGAATGATGAAAACATGGATGGCGTCATCGAAGGTGAAAATGAAAAAAGCGGTAATGGCGGTGGTGTGTTTACCGCCTTCCCCAGCATGATAAGTAATAGTACCTTCAGTAATAATACCGCGAGTAACGGGGGTGGTATAAATACAACCGGCGGTGATCCGGCAATCATTCCCTTCGATACTGCAATAACTGCGAGCACATTTACCGGCAACTGGGCGGTGATGGGCGGCGGTGTGAATAATGTATCACCACAGGTCACGCTGGACATAACCAACTCAACCTTCTCTGCCAACTCAGGTACGGATATGGGTGGTGGTGTTAACAGTGATGCTGCAGTCAACCTGGTGCATGTCACCGTGGTTGATAACCGGGTGCTTAATTCAGACCAGAACGGCGCGGGCATCAATTACTTTGGACCTGCCGGACAGTTCTTCCTGTCAAATACCCTGCTGGCAAATAACAAGGGTAAAAGTCTTGTGCTGAACTGTGGTTGTACAGGTGGGACCATACTGGCCTGTTCTACGCTGCAGGTGACATCGAACGGTGGAAACATCTCGAGTGATTTTAACTGCGGCCTGGATTCTGCAAATGGTGACCTGCAGGGGCCCAATCCCAGGATATTACCATTGGCTGATAATGGCGGGCCGACCATGACGCACGCCCTCGACTATGACAGCCTGGCGATTGATGCAGGTAAGGACACGGGTTGTGTAACTGCAACTCCGGCGGTAGTGGAAGATCAACGCGGTATCACACGTCCCCAGGACGGTGATGCTGATGGTACAGCGGCATGTGATATCGGCGCCTATGAGCGCCAGGTCGCAAACACCGATCTCGTGCTCAACGGGCTTGTGCTCAGCGCAAGCTCCATGACAGTGGGTGAGGAAATAACCTTTACCGTATCTGTCGGGAATACTGGCCCGGATACAGCGACATCCGCACGTGTAGATGTTGCCTTGCCAGCTCAGCTGTCATTTGTTTCGGGTGCTGTCAGCGGCGGCGCAAACTGCACGACCATCGCTAACGAGGTGAGTTGTGCACTCGGTGATATGGCTGCATCTGCTTCGTCGAATATCAGCGTTATCGCTACAGCGGTTGATGATGGCACGGTAAGCATTAGCGCAAACATCAGCGCACTCGAGGTTGATAGTGTCGATACCACCAACAACAGCGCACAGGCGGCGCTCACCATCAATCCGAAACCGGCAATCACAAGCTCGGATAATAGTGGCGGTTTCTGCGCTTATAACCCGAACGGAAAACTAGATCTCGTGTTACCGGCATTACTGTTTGTAGCGCTGGGTGCCCTGGGCTGGCGCCGTAAAGTTTCATAGGCTAAAGAGCGCTTACTAACCTGGCTGTTACATGCTACATAATGCCTCTCATGTTCTGCAGAGGTGTTATGTAGCATGATCAAACATCATCAAACGACTGTGCTGGCCGATGTCCTGCGTGAAGTTGGCCTGTCGGCGTGTGTGAAGTTTTACCGCGATCCGCAATTCCTTTTGGCAGTATTCGCTGCCATCCCTGTGCTCTGGTTAATCCATGGCTGGATGCCTGTTTTTGCATCACGACATGATTTCCACTGGGGCGTACTGCTATCAATAATACTCTGGCAGCCATTTGTTGAAGAGCTGCTGTTTCGTGGCGTGATCCAGGGGCAGTTTTCAAAAACGTTGTGGGCGCGCCAGGCATTATTCAAAATAACCACTGCCAATCTGGTGACCTCGCTATTGTTTGTCGGCATGCACATGCTGAATAACCTGCCGACCTGGTCGCTGATGATTATCATGCCGTCGCTGGTATTTGGCTATTTCCGCGACAGGTATAACAGTGTGTACCCGTCGATGGTGTTGCATGGCTGTTACAACGCCATGGTCATTGCCGGGTTGTGGCTGAGCGGTAACGCTGGTGATCTCGCCGATGGTGTCGTAATGGACAGCGCCAGGCAGGGTCGTCGCCACGTGTTGATTTTGCCTGTCCCATCATCGCGATTCATTGACGAATTTCCGGATCTGTTTGATTTTGCTCAATGAACCGGGCATGTATATGTTATAGCGTCAATACATGAGTACTCTATTCGGGCAGCAGCTGGTTATTTCCCTTGCACGTAATGTGATCAGGCGGCTTGCCTCGAAGCCAGTAAACACAAATGATTCTCACCAGCGCATGGCTTACATGACGGCCTGCGTTTTTGCGCTGAACCTGGCCGGTTGCAGTAGCTCTGATGATGCCGTGGTTCGCGCCGCCCCCGGTGGTCCCACCAGTAACACCTGCAGCTGTCGAAATCGGTATCTATGACTCTACCGTGGTTGAAGGCGCAGACGATCTCGAATTTGTCATCAGCCTGGCGCATCCCGTCAGTGAAACTGTCACGCTGGATTATGCGACGAGTAATGCTACAGCGCTATCGCGGCTACAGATTATTCTGCGACCAGCGGCAGCCTGCAATTTGCGCCGGGCGAGGTGCGCAAGTTTGTTGTGGTTCCGGTGCTCTCGAACAGCGCGGTACAAACCGCCACCAGCAAGAGCATGCAGCTGGTGCTGAGTAATCCGCACAATGCACAACTGGCAAAAGCCACGGCAACAGGCGTGATCGTAGACCGCGATGCGATCGCAGCAGACCCTGCCTACGATGCAAACTGGATGCCGCAGGGGGCGTTCACCAATGCTGCAAGCTGCAGCGCTGGTTGCCACGAATCGCAGGATCCGACCATGTTTTACAACGGTGATGACATTAGCCCCAATACCCAGTGGCGACATACCGTGATGGCCAATGCATTCATTGACCCGTACTGGCAGGCGGCGGTGGAAGATGAAGTGCTGAGCTTTCCACAGAACGCCGGTTTTATCGAAGATACCTGCACCAGGTGTCATGCGCCGATGGGACATACACACGCCTATCATCTCGATCCAGGCCTGATGGCTTTTACCGATTTGATACCGCGCAACGCTCAAAATCATGCACGTGAAGGCGTGAGTTGTACGGTTTGTCACCAGATAGGTATTGGTAACCTTGGCACTGCGGCATCATTTTCCGGTGGATTTGTAATACCTGATTCATCAAGTCCCGATTACAAAAAAGTGTATGGGCAACATGAAAACCCGGCGGGAAGTAACATGTTTACGCAGACAGGGCACACGCCAGTGTGGGGTGATTATGTCGCAACATCTGAACTCTGTGCAACCTGCCATACCTTGTACACACCGTCACTCGATCCTGATACCGGCATACCGACTGGAACAAGTTTTCTTGAGCAGGGCCCGTATTTTGAATGGCTAAACAGTGAGTATGCAACAGGCGAAGCAAACGAGGCACAATGCCAGGATTGCCATATGCCGGAACCTTTTGCAGGCTATTCAACAAAGATTAGCGTTCCACCTCCAAATAACCTGTCCGATCGGTCACCGTATGGCCAGCATATTCTGGTGGGCGGAAATGCGCACCTGCTGGAAATACTGGGTGACTACCGTACCGAGCTGGGAATTGCCGCATCAACCACGACCGCCGGCTTTGACGCGCAGATAACGCGGACGCGGGATCTGCTGGGCAGTGTTGCAACACTTGCAGTGAGCCCACCGGTTGTTGCGGCGAACACGCTCAGCTTCGACATCGACATTACTAACCACGCGGGTCACAAAATGCCATCGTCGTATCCGAGTCGGCGCATGTGGCTGCATGTGCTGGTCAAAAACGGTGCGGGTGATATTATTTTCGAATCCGGCAAGCCGGATGCCCGGGGCTATATTTCAACCGATGTAGCACGTCTGAAAGCAGACTGTATGTCGGCGCACAAGCTCGACGGGTTTGACACCAGCTTATGTTATGAGCCACACAGAGATGTGATTAATGATGCTTCGCAGGTGGCGATATATGAAACAGTGTTAGTCGACGTCCATGGTGACATTACCCACACCTTGCTGCAGGCTGCCAGTTACCTCAAAGACAACCGCATTCCACCTGACGGCTTCACTAACAGCACTGCTGCAAGCATTGAAATACAGACAATTCCCGCTGGCGTGACTGGTGATAATGATTTCAACTGCCTTAGTAACGCCGAAGGATGCGGAGCCGACACGGTGCATTACCAGGTCAATATCGCAGCACAGGCCGGGGCGTATTCTGTGGAAGCCAGGCTGTTATACCAGGCAACCCAGCCGGGTTTTGTCGACGGTATGCACAATGATGGCGACAGGGTTAACCGCTTCAAGCTTATGTACGACGCAGTGCCACCGAGCGTAGAAGTCCTGGCAACTGCAATCAAGCCTTAATCTATTAAAAAATATTATCCACAGATGAACGCAGATGAACGCGGATTTAGTGTTAGTGCGCCTGCGGCGCACTAACGAAACAAATACTTTATCTGTGTTCATCTGTGGATAATTAATTCTTATCGACAGCAGCAACCAGGTGGATGCGTTCTTCGCGGATTTTGTTTGCGAGTTTTGCATGTTCATATCCCAGCGCGCGCAACGCGGCAACATCGACTTTCAGACTGGCCTGGAAGGCGCGTCGTAAATAATCGCCCTGTTTGAACTCGCGGGTTTCGTAGCCCGGGCGACCGCGCGCGTCGGCTTCTGCTGCCAGCAGAAATTTTTCAAAACGTTCAGGCCGGCGATAAGCGTCGAGCTCTTCCAGTGTTTTCACCACGGTGGCGGGTTTTAGTTCGAGCGCGCGGTGATAGTGCAAATGAAAACGCGCAACACGTTCGGCAAGGTCGCGGTAATTATTGGGTATGCGCAGGCGCTGGCACATTTCGAGCACGAGTTTCGCGCCGCGTGCTTCGTGCGCGATATGTTTCGGCCACTCGGCTTCAGGCGTGGTGCCCTTGCCAAGATCGTGTACCAGTGCGGCAAAGCGCACCTCGGTGTCATCACTGAGTTTGCATGCCTGTTCCAGCACCATCAGGGTGTGGATGCCGGTATCGATTTCGGGATGATGTTCAGGCGGTTGCGGCACGCCCCACAGGCGATCGAGCTCGGGCATGATTTTTTCCAGTGCGCCGCAGTCGCGCAGTACTTCGATAAACTTGCCGGGGCTTTTTTCAGCCAGTGCCTTGAGCATTTCCTGCCAGACGCGCTCGGGTACCAGCGCGTCGACTTCACCGGCGCTGACCATGGTGCGCATCAGTTGCAGGGTTTCATCGGCGACGCTGAAGCCGAGGTGCGCATAGCGCGCGGCAAAGCGCGCGACGCGCAGGATGCGTACCGGGTCTTCGGCGAATGCCGGTGAGACATGGCGCAGCAGGCGCGCTTCGATATCTTTTACACCGCCGAAAGGATCGACCAGCGCGCCATGGTCATCTTTGGCGATGGCATTGATCGTCAGGTCGCGGCGCAGCAGGTCATCTTCCAGTGTCACGTCGGGCGAGGCGTGCACGGCAAAACCTTTATACCCGGGTGCGGTTTTACGCTCGGTGCGCGCGAGCGCATATTCTTCTTTGCTCTGCGGGTGCAGGAACACCGGGAAATCCTTGCCGACCTGCTGGAAACCCTGCGCGAGCATGTCTTCGACGCTGGCGCCAACCACCACCCAGTCTTTTTCGTGGAAAGGATAGCCGAGCAGTTCATCACGCACTGCGCCACCGACAAGATATGTTTTCATGCCTGCATGTTGCCACATAAGCGCTGATGTTTTGTAGCCGTGTGCGCAATTGAATTGTAGAAACCGATATAATGCCGCGAAACTTTTCAGCAGGAATATGACTATGCAAATACCCTGGTATATCGCCGCGCTGGGCGCCGCCCTGTCGTGGGGGGTGCACTATCCACTGGTGGGCTTTGCCCTGCAGCGTATCTCTTTAGTCGGAGTGTTGATACTGACCGTGATACCCATCCTGATGCTGATCCCGTTTTTCGCCGGGCAGTTAAATACCGATGTGCAGACCATGCGTGGCCTGTCGCTGTCCGAGCAGGGGATGATTGCCGCGATCGGTCTCACCAGCCTGGCGGGCGCCGGCTTCGTGTTCCTGGCGATCGGCAGCAAGAACGCCACCCTGGCCAGCCTGATCGAAATCTCCTACCCGGTGTTTGTCGCGCTGTTTTCCTACCTGATGTTCAAACATGTGCATTTGAACGCGAGCGCGGCGCTGGGCGGTTTACTGGTGATGGTGGGTACCGGTCTGATCATTATCAATAATAAATAAAGTTAGTGTTGCGCATCACACTTTACGATGCAGGCGGGTTGGTGCAGGCCGGTTAAAATAATTTCTCCAGCCGATCATTAATAGCAGGTTCGAACTTGTAGTCAGGGTACTGCTGCCTGAATGCCGCGTAGGCTTTCTTCGCGTCTTCGGTTTTTCCCTGGTCGAGTAGTTCGATGATGTGTTCCAGGCTGGCTTGCGCTTCAAGCTCGGCTTTTTGTCCGGCGGGTTCCGCAGGTGTCTGCATATCAAGCGCCATGTCAGCTTCTTCAACATTTGCGGCCGAACGTCCGGCAGCGTCCAGTGCAGGACTTACTGTCGCTTCAGATTTTTCTCGCTCAGGACTGACGGGTGCAGCCTCACCGGGGCTGCTGCCAGGTGCTGCACGTTTAAACTCGCGGAGCTGGCTGCTTTGTTTAACCTGGTTCAGGCGTGCGGCTTCGGGCGCTTTCGCGGGGACATCGCGCAGGGCATCGCTGACCGAAGGTGCGTGCGGTACAGGTTCGCGAGCCACTGATTGAGAAGCAGGTGCATGTTCAGAGCGTATTTCTTCTTCCAGGTAACTCGCCGGTCGTGGCGTTAACTCGGTCGGGTACAGCCTGATGAACAGCACGCCCACCAGCAGGCTGACAGCGACGCCGGCAAACCACGGCGTCAGCCTTGATCTGCGCGGCGATTGTGGTTCGCGCGCCGCCTGTTTGATGGTCGCGTCGAGGTGTGCCGGCGGTACAGGTTTATCTGCCTGCTGATACAGCGCTTCCAGTTGCGGATCGTCATCAGCGTGCAACTTTACAATCTTGTCATCACTCATGGCCAGATCCCCTTTAAGTGTTCGCGTAATTTGCGGGTGGCATAGCGCAGCCGGCTTTTGGTGGATTCCCTGCTGCTCTGCATGACCTCGGCAATGTCTTCAAGCGATAAACCTGATTGCACTTTCAGCAGGAAGGCCTGTTGTTGTTCTGCAGGCAAAAGCCTGATGCCTTCGAGCAGTGCCGCCACGGCCTGGCGGTCATTGTTGATGCGTTCAGGATTAATGTGGTCAGTGTATGCTGCAGCATTAGACTCATCCAGCGGTTCGACATGTGCATGTGCATGCCTGCGCCAGTGATCGCGTACCCGGTTGTGGGTAATGCTGTACAGATAGGTGCGAAAGCTTGCCGAAGGCGTGTAGCGCTGCTTTGCCTGTATCAGGTTTATCCAGATATCCTGGTAGAGTTCTTCCGCGGTGCCGGCGTCGAATTGCCTGAGCAGGTAACGGTAGACATCGGCTTTGTATTTTTCGTACAGGCTGTCGAAGGCGCTGGCATCACCGGCCTGGTATTGCAACATCAAGTCCTCATCACTCGCCATGGCCGAAAGCATACCCTGTGCCGGCGAGCGTGCAAAGCCGGCACAGGGTAAATGATGCTCATGCATGGCTGTCAGTCATTGCCGTCGACCTGGCTGAGCGTGTTGCCCTTGCTGACAGTGTGGCTGCCAAGGTTTCGCGCCAGCTTGACCAGCTGGATAAATTCACCGCGATAACCGTTTGCATCGTGACCGCGTGCCTTGCGTGATAACGCCAGCACATCCTCATAACCGAAGTCCTGCAGGTATTCACTGCCGCGCAGTAATTGTCCGAAGCCTGCGACCGCAGCGGCGAAGCGATAATGTTCACTACTGCTGGCTTCGGCATTAATGATGTCGCTGGTTTTAATAGATGACTCAATCAGTTTGCTGCTGTCTTCACCGGGTTTTTTGTAGCGCAGTTTCAGGAAGGCCAGTTCATCCTTGTTTTGTGAAGTCATAAGCGGCGTGCCATAACGTAATGCATCAACCCGTTGTGCGTCCGAGCCCTGCAGGGTGATTTCATACAATGCGGTCACGCTGTGTCCGGCGCCGATTTCGCCGGCATCAATCTTGTCATTATTGAAATCCTCGCGCCTGAGCATTCTGTTTTCATAACCGACGAGGCGATATTCAGCCACCACCGCAGGATTGAACTCGATCTGGATTTTCACATCCTTGGCGATAGTGAGCAGGGTGGACGACAGCTGGTCGACCAGTACCTTGCTGGCTTCGTTGAGTGTATCGATATAGGCGTAACTGCCGTTGCCGCGATTGGCGAGCTGTTCGGCAAGATGGTCATTGTAATTACCGCTGCCAAAACCCAGTGTCGACAGGCCAATGCCGGATTTGCGTTTTTCTTCGACCAGGTCCATCAGTTGTTCGAAGCTGGTGGTACCGACATTAAAATCGCCATCGGTGGCCAGCAGGATGCGATTTACCCCGCCCTTGATATATGCAGACTCGGCGACCTGGTAGGCGAGGCGGATACCTGCGGCACCATTGGTTGAACCGCCCGCGGTCAACTGCTCCAGCGCGTGGGTTATCTTGAAGGTTTCATTGCCGGGTGTGGGTTCGAGCACCACCCCGGAGGCGCCGGCGTATACCACGATGGAAACCCGGTCCTGCTTGCGCATCTGTTTGCTGAGCAGGCCCAGGCCTTTTTTCAGCAGCTCAAGTTTGTCGGCGGACTGCATCGAGCCAGAAACATCGATCAGGAACACCAGGTTGGCTGCCGGAATATCGGCGGCGCGCAACCGCATAGCCCTTGATACCGATGTGCAGCAGTTTCGTATCCGGGTTCCAGGGATTGGGGCCGACTTCGGTAATCACGCTGAACGGTTGTGCCAGGGTATTTGGTGCGGGGTAGTTGTAGTCAAAATAATTGAGTAATTCTTCAACCCGCACGGCATCTTTCACCGGCAGGCGGCCCTGGTTCAGCATGCGACGCATGTTACTGTAAGCGCCGGTATCTACATCTATGCTAAATGTGGACACCGGTTGTTCGAGGGCAAGCTTGAGCGGGTTGTTTTCAAAATGCTGATAATTTTCCCGGTCGACGGGTTCGGACGCGGGGCGGATCTGGCTGAGTCCGGTGGCGCCACTGTATGCCATGTCGTGCTCCATCTTCAGCAGGGAAGACCCTGCCTGTTTTCGCGCCAGCTGATCCTGCACAGATGCAGGGTATGTGATGGAAGGGCTTTCCTGTGTGGCATTCAGGCGTTCTTCAATCACCCGCGGTGGTGTTGCAGGTGCAATCGGGGTGTGTGTCACGCTACTGGTTAGCGGCACTTCGGTTTCTATATCGGTAACCGGGGGTGTTTTCGAGCTGACAATATCATCTGCGCAGCCGCCGATCAGGATGGTGATAATGGTGGTGTTGAGTGCTAGTTTCAGGTTCATGCGTTTTCTCCGACTTGGGTGGTTCGTAGTCAGGTAAACGCAGCAAATCGCGTAAGGGGTTAACGACTGTGAATTATTTTTCACATAAAAAAAGGCTTCCACTGGAAGCCTTTATTATTCTGGCGTTGAGGTACTTGTATTAAATGACAGACTGCTTCTGCGCGGCGGCCTGGGCAACCCCGGTATTTATGTCAGCGCCCATATCGCTGAGCACTGCTTCGAGTGCGCTCAGGCAGAGGAATATGTTTTCCTTGCGCGAGCTGTGACCCATCAGGCCGATGCGCCAGACCTTGCCGGCCAGCGAGCCGAGCCCGGCACCGATTTCGAGATTGAATTCATCCAGCAAACGCGTGCGTACTCTGGCTTCGTCGACGCCTTCGGGAATCGTGACCGTGTTGAGCATAGGCAGGCGGAAGGCTTCATCGACGATAAAGCGCAGGCCCATGGCTTCGAGCCCGGCACGTAACACCAGGTGGTTTTTCTGATGGCGTCCCCAGGCGTGCTTGATGCCTTCTTCCATCAGCATCACCAGTGATTCGTGCAATGCATACAGTGCGTTGACCGGTGCGGTGTGGTGGTAGGCGCGCTTGGTGCTGCCGCCCCAGTAACCCATCACCAGGCTGGTATCGAGAAACCAGCTTTGTACCTTGCTGTGGCGTGTCTTGATGACCTCGGTTGCGCGTTCGCTGAAGCTCACCGGTGAAATGCCCGGGGTACACGACAGGCACTTCTGGGTGCCGGAATAAATCGCATCAATGCCCCAGTCATCGACCTGTACTTCGATGCCGCCCAGCGAGGTGACCGCATCGACAATCGTCAGGCGCCGTACTTTTGTGCAATTTCGCACAGCGCTTTGGCATCCGAGCGCGCACCGGTAGAGGTTTCAGCATGGACAAATGCCAGCACCTTGGCCTTGGGAAATGATTTGAAAGCGTCTTCAACCTTGTTCGGATCGACCGGTTTGCCCCAGTCGTCTTCGACCATGATGGCTGTCGCGCCACAGCGTTCGACATTTTCTTTCATGCGTCCGCCGAACACCCCGTTCTGGCATACGATGACCTTGTCGCCGGGCTCGAGCAAATTAACAAAACAGGTTTCCATGCCTGCCGAGCCGGGCGCAGACACCGGGATCGTCAGCTGGTTTTTGGTGGCGAAGGCGTATTGCAGCATTTCCTTGACTTCATCCATCATGCCGACAAAAAGCGGGTCGAGATGGCCGATGCAGGGCCGCGCCATGGCAGAGGTAACGCGTGGATGCACATCGGAAGGCCCCGGGCCCATCAGCGTGCGCACGGGAGGATTGAATGAAGTAATGGCCATGGGTTGTCCTGTCTGGTAGGTCGATTTTTCGAATGGCGGCTATTCTGCCATGAAAGCCAATTATCGACTAGCTGCGAACTCTGCGGCCGTTAACGCCGGGCGTGCTTGCGGTAATCATCATAGATTTGATTCAGACTGTGCGTGCCGATGTAGCCGGGCACGATGGATTCGATGCTGGTGGGCTCGCGTTCACCCTGCGGGCAGATACTGTCAACTTTAAGCGATTTATAATTGTCGACCGAAAAAGGCTTGCCCGGCAGCCATTCGAAAATATTGGCCTGAATTTTACTCAGGCTGTCGGGTAGACCGAGAATGATGCGCTTCAGGCCGAGCAGCCTGGCGGTGTAACGCACCAGTTCTGCGAGGCTGTACTCATGTGGGCCACACAGGTCGTAACGTTTGCCATAGGTTGAAGGATCGTCGAGTGCGCTGACAAAGCGGCTGGCAACATCGCCGACATACACCGGCGCGAAACGCGCATCAGGGCAGGCGAGCGGAAACACCGGTGTCAATTTGAGCAGGCCGGCAAAGCGGTTGAAGAAGCTGTCATTTTCGCCGAAGATCACCGAAGGCCGGAAACTGGTGACGGCAATCCGGTCACTGTTATAGGTCAGCAGGGCGTTTTCGGCCTCGCCCTTGCTGCGCAGGTAAAAGCTTGGCGCGCCGCTGGCGTCGGCATTGAGCGCGCTCATATGCAACAGGCGTTTCACCCGGTTATTGAGGCAGGCGTCGAGCACCAGTTTGGAGAGTTCAACATGCGCCTTGTGAAAGCCGTCACCACGATGGCCTTTTTCATTCAGAATACCCACAAGATTGATGACTGCCTGGCAGTGGGCGAAATGCTTGAGTAACTGGCCGCGATCAAAAATATCCGCTTCGATGAGCGTGATGCCAGGTACTACCAGCAGCTCGCGGTGGCGTTCCCGCCGGCGGGTCAGAATTTTAACGCTATGGCCTGCGGCCGCCAGTCGCGCCGCAATGTGAGCGCCGACAAAGCCGGTGCCGCCGAGCATACATATTTGAAGTTGTCGCATATTTCTTTAAGTTCGTGTTAATCAGTGGTAACTACTCTAACATAGCCATGTCAGTCGCTATTTTGAAATTGTCTGTGTATTTGTTGAGCCAACCCATAAAATTTGCCGCCATTATCGCCAGCATGTCTCGCTTGCATTGTATCGCCAGTTCATTGCTGTTGCTGATGTTGTTTTCTTCGACGGCGCATGCAGCAGGCATTATCGAGGCGATTCGTTTCGAGGGCAATGACATTACTCAGGATGTGGTCATGCTCGAAGAAATGGTGGTCACAGTAGGTGACCCGGTGGACATGGAGCGCATCGAGTGGTCGGTTCAGTACATTATGAACCTCGGTATATTTGAGAAGGCCAGTTATCGCACCGAGCCTGCCGAAACACCTGACAACATCATCTTGATCATTACAGTTATCGAACGCTATTACATTATTCCACTGCCTACCGCCAAGCTCGATGGTGATAACCAGCTCGAGTACGGTGTCAAGTTACGCTGGGACAATGTGGCCGGGTTGAACCATCGATTGCGGCTGGATTTGATTAACAAGGGTTCTGATCTTGGCGTAAATGAATTTCATCACAAGTTAGAATACTCAATGCCGCGAATATTTTCGAGTCGCTATGCGGTCAGCCTGGCAATGGAAAATGAGGTTGTCGCTGATGATGATCCGATCAACGGGCAGCAACGTCAGCAAAGTTACGGTGTTGGGTTTGATGTCCTCAAATGGCTGGGCGATGATGGCGTCAGCCAGGGTTTGTTTGCCTCTGGTGGTGCAAGTTACAGGGTGAAAGAAATTACTGCGCTCAATGTACCGCTGACGCCAGATCAAAACCTGGACGCTGTCATATACGCCGCGAGAATTGGTTATAGTGATATAACAGAATATGAATTTAATCGCGAAGGTGCGTTTTTGCAGTACCGCCTGGAATTCTCTGGCGATGACAGTCCGGGATTCAATCAACCCTATACAAAATACGAAATCAATTACACGCATTTGCACTCGTATAGCAAGCTGGAACCGCTGAATTTCAACTACAACATCGCGATAGGCAGCTCGAACAATGATGTGCTGGGCGACAAGGCATTTTCACTGGGGGGCAATACCAATCTGCGTGGTTACAGCACTGGTTCATATCGAGGCAATGCTTTACTGCGTGTCAATCTTGAATATTTGTCTGTGTTTGATGAGTCGCCCCTGTTGCGCAAGGTGTATTTCCTTGATTTTGGCGATGCCCAGGAATCACTGGGTGACATACGGTTTTCAACGCTGAAGACCGGTGTTGGCGCAGGCCTGCGCTGGAAGTTGCGCCGTTTTGTGGATCTGGATCTCCGAGTCGATCTGGCCTATGGTGTCGAAAACAGAGACTTCCGATTTGGGCTGGAGCAATACGTAAATCTGTTGAGCAA
>CAWKAL010000121.1:0-26199 GCA_963847575.1 uncultured Gammaproteobacteria bacterium | reverse complement strand
GACGATTGCTTCAGCACCACCACCGGTCTTTTGCTGAGGTCCGGCGCACCCATTGAAGAGATCAACACGGTTCGCCGGCAGCTCCTGGCCGCGGCGGGAGGGGGCCTTGGGCACGCCGCCTTCCCGGCGGAGGTCCAAACCCTGATCCTGTCCGACGTGGTCGGAGACGCGCTGCCGGACATCGCCTCGGGGCCGACCGTGCCTTCGTCATCGACCTCGGCTGATGCGCTCGCGGTTTTCGACAGGCGCAGGCTCCGCCCATCGGTGCCGCCTGCGGTGATCGATTTTCTCGAGTCAGCCGCCGACCGCTCACCCGACATCGGAGCATTGGCGACCGCGCATTCGACCCGGGTGATCGGCAACAACCGCACCGCCGTCGATGCCGCTGCCCTCGAGTTACGCTCCCGCACCTACGAGGTCACAAGAGCCGCGGAACCTCTGATCGGCGAGGCGTCAGTTCGCGGCCGCGAGCTTGCTCTCGCCGCCCGTGCGTTGGAATCAACCACCCCCTCCGCCGTATTGTTCGGTGGAGAGACGACGGTCACCGTGCGCGGATCTGGGCGCGGCGGCCGGAATCAGGAGTTGGCCCTGGCGGCAGCGATCGAAATCGAAGACATGGAAAACATCGTCGTGCTCGCGGCCGGCACAGACGGTATCGACGGCGTCTCCGAGAATGCGGGCGCCGTAATTGACTCCTCGACAATTTTCAAGCTGCGAACTCTCGGCCTCGACCCGCGTCTCCCTCGGGTTTCGCTGCTGTAAGCGTAGTTGTCGTCGCGCCGCCGACTGTCACTGCGACTCCCCGAGCGACTGGGCGATCGCCCGCGCCTGCTGCGACTGCGTTCGTCCCTTCGTCGACTGCGATGGTGACTGCTGCTGCTGTGGTGGGGTGGTGGAGCCGGCGCCCACCCATCGCTCGAGCAGCAGAACTGGAAACAGCACTGCGATAGTAAAAGTATCGCCCACCAGGAATAATAAAGCGTGTTGTTGTGTCCGACCAGAGCCTATTGCGACCACCAGGATAGCACCGCCTCCGCTCTGCGCTTCCAACAACGATGAAGCCCTACTATCGATGGTATCTGCAATGGCTGCCAATGAAGAACGCGATCGAGAGGCAACATTGTCGAGCGTCGTTGACGTGAACGCCTTGCGGTTGGATAAGGAGGAGGATATAGAGAACCCAGTACGATCTCTTATACCAACCACGACGTCACCGACGGGGAGTAATTATGTCCCTACATCAGAATGCATCGTTGATTCACAACAAAACAGTGAATCGTTAGCACTGAAAACAATGTGGGGAAAGGAATCGATTTGGTGGCTTCGAAGAACGATTGAATGTTGCCGATATCTGTCCAGTAGCCTTCATATTGATAACTGATGACTTTGTGTGCATGAATTGCCTGTGGAATGATTTCCTTGCCGAAATCCCGGGTGCCCTGCTCTGCCATTAATTCAAGCAGCAATGCGCGGTTAAATACATATATGCCCATCGAGGCCAGGTACACCCTGCCCGCCTGCTGCATCTCTTCGCTGACCGCTGAGCGCCAGTCTGACAGCTGCTCTGCTGCCGGTTTTTCCACGAATTCGGTGACAACATTTTCCGAATTCGATTTGAGGATACCAAAATCAGTGGCATCGCTGGCATTCACCGGCAGTGTTGCCAGGGTGATCTCGGCGCCGGCACTGATGTGTGCATCAATCATGTCGTTAAAATCCATCTGGTACAACTGGTCGCCCGACAATATAAGCGCATAGTCAAAATCAAAGTTGTTGATATGGTGCATGCACTGGCGCACTGCATCCGCCGTTCCCTGGAACCAGTTTACATTCGTTGGCGTTTGTTCTGCTGCGAGCACATCCACAAATGAATCATCGAACAAACTGAATGTGTAGGTATTTTTGATATGTTGATTGAGTGACGCAGAATTAAACTGTGTTAAGACGAAAATGCGTTTGATATCCGAGTTGATGCAATTTGATATCGGGATATCAACCAGGCGGTACTTGCCCGCGATCGGCACGGCGGGTTTTGATCGGCTCTCGGTCAGGGGAAAAGCCGTGCCCCCTGGCCGCCGCCCAGCACAATAGCCAGGGTTCTACTTTTCATTTGATGCATATCCCGCTTGATGACTGATACCTGCTATATCGATCTGCGATTGTATTCCATGACTGCTGATGATGTACGCATCTATTGTAAATAGTACTGACAGGCACGCGAGCCGGCCACCTTCGCACGCATCACGCGGCGTAACCGGGTATGTCGAAAAACAGGGAACTGGAGCCCGGCGATGCCGCCTGCGGACTACCATGATCGCGATCAAGCCGCCCGAAATTTACATTATCACCTATATTTCAGTAAGTTACAGGCACAACATCCGAAAATATCGATATCGTGAACAGCCGCTGAATTTTCAGCCTGAGAAACGCCAGTGAAGCGCGGCCAGCCGGGCCCGGGCACGCGCCATTCGTGCTTGTTTCACAGCAGCTTATCTCATAGTGCTTGTGTCATTTCTCAACAGGTTTTAATCTACCTGTTTCATTGAATGATGTACCGGGGCTGCAGCCATCAGAATCAAGCAATCACTTTGCCGCCCGCTTTTCCTGGCACTGGCAGCCACAGTCAGTGCCATTATTATCGTATTCAATGTCCTGTCTGCGTTGATGAGCCAGTCCACGCTGGAAGAAATAATCAGCAACGGCGAACTGGTGGTACTCACCCGCAACAGCCCCACCACGTTTTACGAAGGCCCGAGCGGGCCCGCCGGGCTGGAATATGATCTCGCCAGCCTGCTGGCAGAGGAGCTCGACGTAAAACTCAAAATGATCGCCGCACAAAACCTCAGCCAGGTGCTGGCCGGTGTCGAAAACGGTGTCGCCCATTTTGCTGCAGCCGGACTTACCATTACCGAGGACCGCAAGGAATTTTTCCGATTTGGCCCGCCCTACCAGGAAATCACTGAACAGCTGGTATACAACATCAACAACCGTAAACCCAAATCGCTCAACAAGCTCAATGGCACCATCGAAGTCGTTGCCTTCTCAAGCCACAACGAGCAACTGATCAAATTAAAGGACAAGCACCCGAACCTGAGCTGGAAGGAAAATGCTGCCGTCGCCAGCGAAGAGCTGCTGCAACTGGTGGCCGATAACGTGGTGGATTACACCATCGTTGATTCAAATGAATTCATGCTCAACAAGCGCTTTATGCTGGATGTGCGCGCAGCATTTGATATCAGCGAGCCTCAGCAACTGGGCTGGTTGTTCCCGCTATCGAAAGATAATTCGCTATACGACAAAGTCACCGAGTTTTTTGAAAAAATTCGCGCCAGTGGCGAACTCGCGCGCCTGATCTCGCGCACCTATAGTCATACCCAGGATTTTGATTACGTTGGCACCATGATATTTCGCCGTCATGTCGCACAGCGCCTGCCGGCCTACAGTGAAATATTTCAGCGTGCTGCTAAAAAACACGGTCTCGACTGGCGCCTGCTGGCTGCCATGGGCTACCAGGAATCGCACTGGGATCCGAAGGCAGTCTCGCCCACCGGGGTGCGCGGCATCATGATGTTGACACTGGATACCGCGAAAGGCCTGGGCATTAAAAACCGGGTCGATCCGGAGAGCAGCATCATCGGCGGCGCCACCTATTTCGCAGAAAACCTGCAACGCATGCCGAAAGATATAGGCGAACCTGACCGCACCTGGATGGCCATGGCGGCGTATAACGTGGGCTATGGCCATCTTGAAGATGCGCGCATTCTTACCCAGCAACAGGGCAAGGATCCGGATCGTTGGTTCGATGTCAAACAGTCACTGCCATTGCTGGCCAAACAGAAATGGTACTCGAAAACAAAACACGGTTATGCGCGCGGCTGGGAGCCCCTGCAATACGTGGAAAATATACGCAGTTATTACGATATTCTGCGTTGGCTGGATGACAGCGGACAGGAAAAAGTCAGTTCACCGGATGCATTTTCAAAACTGCCCCAGGTACCCTGAGGTCGAATCGCCGGGTGTACTATCAGTGGGGCAATTGCCGGTAAAACACGCCGGCTTCGTGCGCCACGCGCTCGTATGACTGGCTGAACTGTACGACTGATTCACTACTGCCCACGATCAATATGCCGGAGGGGTCCAGCAGGCGTGAAAATTCATCGAGGATCTGCCGCCTGATAGAAGCTGAAAAGTAAATCAGTACATCGGTGCAGATGACCAGGTCAAAATGCCCCATGACTGTGAACGGCCGCAGCAGGTCCCGGGTGGAGAATTTTACCATGTTGCGAATCGCCGGGTTGACTGTCCAGGCACCCTCATCGGGTTTCAGGTATTTTTTCTGGTAGGCACTCGAGAGGCCGTCGAGCATTGACTCTTCATAGCGCCCGTTGTCTGCCTGCGCGATATCCGTCGCCGAGATATCGGTAGCGACAATTTCAAATACCGTATTCAGACTGTGGCTCTGTTTGTATTCAGCGATTTGCATCGCCACCGCGTAGGCCAGCTGGCCACGTCCACAACCGGTCACCCAGATGCGGAATTTTTTCTTCGCGGAATCTGCCGCCGAAGGCAGTATGTACATATTGAGCAGGCGGGTGAGTTCCGGATGGCTCGACCAGCCACTGTCGTGCGCACTCAGGGCTTCGAGCACCTGGGTATTGAGACCGTTGTGAGATTCGCGCATACGACTGGCGAGCTCGCTGAGGCTGCTGATGGCATGTTTTTGCATCACGCCGCCGAGCCGGTCGGAAATCAGATCGCGTTTCTCCTCGGTGACCACGACGCCTAGCACATCCTGCATTGCCAGCAGCAACGCCTGGTATTCTTCGGGACTGACGGGGTTAGCAGGACTCATACTTTCAGGCTCATTTTGGGATTGATTTAACTCCTTATGAGCATAGGCGAGTATTGCCAGTCTGCAATGTCATTCGTCCATAAAACGCGGCAATCGCCGACTATTCTGCCGGCCTCAGGGGGGCGCGAAACAGCTCGCGGCTCTTCAGCTGGCGGTCCCCCAGGTGGTGCTGCAGCACGTAACGCATGAGCGCCTTAATTTCCGCCGCGTGCGCGGGCAATACCTGGTCGCGCTCAAAGGCGATCAGCGCGGCCCCGGTAATAGACGGCGTGCTGCCCGCCCCCTGTGCTGAAACACGCCGCACCGGCCCGTGCTCGAGGTGATAAAGATAAACAGCCGAGGCATCGATGACATCGCCACTGTCTGCATCATGGCTGAGATTGAGCCCAAACCCTATGTCATCGAGCAGGTTTTTTTCAAATCGCCGCAGCACGACTTCCATCGCCGGGTTTTCTGCCAGCGCGTACAGGGTGTCGTGATAATGGCCGAACAGGTTCTGATGAACATCGTGGCGATGCAGCAGATGCATCAGCAGTTCATTGAGGTATACCGCCGAGAGCAAGGCCTTGCCCGCCAGCGGCGGTGGTTTAATCGCGGCACTGTCAATTTCACACAGGGTGGGCATGTCACCGCGCCCCTGCCAGCCGATCAACAACGGCCGATAGGCCTGCAGCACGCCACTGCTGCGTGATTTCTGACTGCGACTGCCGCGTGACATCAGGCATACCCTGCCATGGTCACGGGTAAATACTTCGAGTATCTGGCTGCTTTCCCGAAACGCGCGCTTGTGAAGTATGTAGGCTAGCTGAGAACTGACCCGCATGATTTATGAATCTGAATCGTAACCCAGGCTGCGCAGCGCGCGTTCATCATTCGACCAGCCTTCGCGAATTTTGACCCACAGGTTGAGATACACCTTGCTATCGATGAGTGATTCGATGGACTTGCGTGCACTGGTGCCGATGCTTTTTAAACGCTCGCCCTTGCGGCCGATGATAATCGCTTTTTGCCCCTTGCTCTCGACATAAATCACGGCGTGAATTTTTACCATGTCATTTTCCTCAACATACTTTTCGATCATCACGGTCGAGGTATAGGGCAGTTCCTGGCCAAGTTCACGTACCAGTTTTTCACGAATAATTTCGGTCACCAGGAAACGCGTACTGCGATCGGTCAACTGGTCTTCGGGGAAAAACGGCGGATTTTCCGGCAACAGTTTCGCCACACACTGTTCTATCTGATCGATACCGGTAGTTCTTCAGCGCCGCGGTGGGCACCACAGCTTCGAACGCATACTTTGCTGCTGTTTGCTTTACGAATTCGAGTAATTTTCCCTGCTCCTGCACGGTATCAATTTTATTCACCACCAGGATCACCGGCACCGTCACAGATTCCAGCCGTTCGAGTACATTCTGATCTTCTTCCTGCCAGCTGCCCGCCTGGATCACAAACAGCACAACATCAACATCCGCCAGCACCGACGTGGCGGCACGGTTCATGTAACGGTTAATAGCGGTGCCACGTCGTTTATGTATGCCGGGTGTATCTACATAAATGGCCTGCGAAGCGCCCGTGGTTTTAACACCAAGGATCTGATGGCGCGTGGTTTGTGGCTTGCGCGAGGTTATACTCAGCTTCATACCGAGAATATGGTTTAGCAAAGTCGACTTGCCTACATTGGGACGGCCGACAATCGCGACATAGCCGCAATGTTGTGTTTGATCCTGCATATCAGTTTTCAAAGTGGCTGTTAACAATTTCCAGTGCAGCTTCAGCGGCCAGTTGTTCTGCCTTACGCCGCGAACGGCCTTCACCGACTGTGACGCAATCAATCCCCTCAAGCCTGCACTCAACCTTGAAGTTTTGTGCGTGTGCTTTGCCACTGATTTCAATCACGCTGTATTCGGGCCGGGCAAACTGGCGCGACTGGAGTAATTCCTGCAGGCGTGTTTTAGAATCCTTAAGACTGTCCAGCGCAGGAATATTTTCCAGTTTCTGTTTGTACAGCCTGAGCACCAGCTGGCGACAAATATCAAAACCAGCATCACAGTACACCGCGCCGAGCAGGCTCTCGACCGCATCGGCAATGATGGATGAGCGCCGGAAACCACCGCTTTTGAGTTCGCCTGAACCCAGTTTCAGGCAGGCACCCAGTTCCAGTTCACGGGCGATATCGGCAAGCGAGTCACGATTGACCAGGCTGGCACGAAGCCGACTGAGATCACCTTCATTAATATCACTGTATTTGCGAAACAGTTCGTCGGCAATAACAAAGTTCAGGATGCTGTCACCGAGAAATTCGAGACGTTCATTGTTGATTGAACCCGCACTGCGATGCGTGAGCGCTTCATCGAGCAATGCCGGATTATTAAAAGTATACGCCAGGCGTCCTGTGAGCGACGCCAGCGTGGCTGCCTGGGGCATGAGGATTATTCGTCGTCTGAAGCTGCGCGCGATGAAACCAGGGCTTCGTGTTTGAAGCTGACAATAAAATCAAGATTGCCGATCAGTTTTCCCCGTGGCTCATAATCGATGGTAACGAGGTAGCCGCTTTTTGTTTTTTTGATTTTGATGTCTTCTTTTTTCATGTCATAAACATTATTGATTTTCAGGCGCTTCTTGATGACATCACGCAGCTTTTTGGAACTCACATTGTTCAGTGAAGGATCAGATTGCAAGCCCTCCATCATCGAGCTGATACTCGAATCAGTGATATAAACCGGTACGATATTCATCGCCATAATGCCCTGGAACAACAAAAACGCGATGATGATCAACCAGCTGATCATGGTCAGTCCACGTTGTGAATGTAATTCAGGTTGCAGTTGTTTATTCATCACTTTTACCTCGACTTGACGTCTAGTCAATTAGATTACCAATACGATTCCAGTGAATGTTGTCGCTCCAGTGCATCCAGATCATAAATGCTTTGCCTACAAGGTTCGCTTCCGGCACCGGTCCCCAAACGCGACTGTCATTACTGTTGTCACGATTATCGCCCATCATGAAATACATTTTCTCAGGCACGATGTATTCACCTTCAAGACTGTTGGGCCGCCCGGGTTTAAGCAACATCGGGTGACCGCCAGCAACCAGGTTTTCACGGTATTCATTGGCGTGGGTTTCGCCCGGGCCTTCGTACTGGCCGACAAACTCACGGCTCACCGGCTTGCCGTTAACATACAGTACCTTGTTGTAATACGCGATGTGGTCACCCGGCAGTCCCACTACGCGTTTTATGTAATCCAGTGACGGGTCGCGCGGATAACGAAAAACCATAACATCACCGCGCTCGGGCTCGCCGGTTTCAATCACCTTGATGTTCAATACTGGCAGCCGTATGCCGTAGGCAAACTTGTTTACCAGGATAAAGTCACCAATATATAACGAAGGCAGCATTGATCCCGAGGGGATTCTAAACGGCTCTACGATAAAACCGCGCAACAGGAAAACAATCAGCAGTACCGGGAAAAATGATTTTGAATATTCGACCAGCATGGGTTCTTTTCCGCCACGGCTGATCGCAACGCCCTGCGCCATTTCCGTACTCGCCTGCACCACGGCCTTGCGCTTGGGCGCCAGCAAAAAGCTGTCTATCGCCCAGACTACGCCGGTAAATACGACCCCGACGAACAAGTAGAAAGAAAAATCGAACACCATCATGTCTGTTTAGCCCTTGCTATTGCCACCGTCAACTTTGAGTACCGCGAGGAAGGCTTCCTGCGGGATTTCCACCTTACCAAACTGTTTCATGCGTTTTTTGCCTTTTTTCTGCTTTTCGAGCAACTTGCGCTTGCGGCTGGCATCGCCGCCATAACACTTGGCAGTGACATTTTTACGCAATGCCTTCACATTTGTGCGCGCGATGATAGTGCGCCCGATCGCCGCCTGGATCGCAACATCGAACATCTGGCGCGGTATCAGCTCACGCATTTTTTCCGCCACTTCACGGCCTCGACGCGTGCTGAACTCACGGTGCGTGATGATCGACAGTGCGTCGACGCGTTCATTATTGATGAGAATATCCACTTTCACCAGGTCGGCGGCCTGAAAGCGCGCAAACTCATAATCAAACGAGGCATACCCTCTGCTAACTGATTTTAGACGATCAAAAAAATCCAGCACAACTTCACTCAGCGGCAGCTCGTAATTCAACGACACCTGGCTGCCCATGTATTGCATATTTTTCTGTACACCGCGTTTTTCGATACACAGGGCAATCACATTGCCAAGGTATTCCTGCGGCACCAGGATATTGGTGTTGATGATCGGCTCGCGTATTTCTGCAATAAAATTCGGCTCCGGCATGTCCGCCGGGTTGTGGATCTCGAACACTTCGTCTTTGGTGTTCAGGATCTGGTAGACCACGGTCGGGGCCGTGGTGATCAGGTCAAGATCGTATTCACGTTCCAGCCGTTCCTGGATGATTTCCATGTGCAACATGCCAAGGAAACCAATGCGAAAGCCCAGCCCCAGCGCCGATGAATTTTCCGGCTCGTATTTCAGCGAAGCATCGTTCAGGGTCAGCTTGTCGAGCGAATCTCGAAAATCATTATAGTCATCTGCATTCACCGGAAACATTCCGGCAAACACGCGCGGCTGTACTTCCTTGAAACCGGCCAGCGCAGCAGCAGCAGGATTATCCACCAGGGTAATGGTGTCACCGACTTTGGCGGAATCGATGTCTTTCATGCTGGCGATAATGTAACCCACCTGGCCCGCACTGAGTTCCGGGGTGTCGAGGCGCTTGGGGGTGAACACACCCACCTTGTCGACCTGGAACGCGCGCTTGCTCGACATCACCTGCATTTTCTGCTTTGGCCTGAGCGAACCGTTCTTGACCCGCACCAGGATGATCACGCCGACATAGGAATCAAACCATGAATCGATAATCAGTGCCTGCAGCGGTGCGGTCGCGATCGCCCTGTGGCGGTGGCACCAGCGTGACCAGCTGCTCGATCAGCTCGTGCACCCCGAGGCCGGTCTTGGCGCTGACATGACAGGCCGCGCTGGCTTCGATGCCGATGATTTCTTCGATTTCGTTTACCACGCGCTCGGGGTCTGCGGCCGGCAGGTCGATTTTGTTCAGCACCGGGATCACTTCCAGCCCCTGTTCGATCGCGGTGTAACAATTGGCGACGGATTGCGCCTCGACACCCTGCGAGGCATCGACCACCAGCAAGCGCACCTTCACAGGCAGCCAGTGAGCGCGAAACCTCGTAGGAAAAATCCACGTGGCCGGGGGTATCAATAAAATTGAGCTGGTAAATATGGCCATCGTCGGCTTTATAATTGAGCGTGACACTTTGCGCCTTGATCGTGATACCGCGCTCGCGCTCGATGTCCATCGAGTCCAGCACCTGCTCCTGCATTTCACGCTTGGTCAGGCCTTCGCAGGTCTGTATCAGGCGATCGGCCAGGGTCGACTTGCCATGATCGATATGGGCAATAATCGAAAAATTGCGAATGTATTTCATCGCTGTGTCAGTCATCGACGTGTTCGCTCAGCGCCTGTTGTAAGGCATGTGGGTTCAGGAAATATTCACAAATAAGACTGTCTGCCAGCATCAGTACCGGGACGCGCGCGCCATAGGCCTGTTCAAGTTCGGCGTTATCATCGATAGCCACTGAGGCTACAGAAAATGACCATTCAGGCGCCAGCTCAGCCAGTGCCCGGGCCATGTCTTCACACAGGTGGCAGCCGGATCGGGTGTAGAGTGTTAACTGCACAGCCATGCTGAGGCTTACCCATGTTGAAAACCTGTTATATCGCAGACAGAAAAAAACCGGCATCTGCCGGTGTCGGCTGCGCTTGTCCGCGCGCCGTCGGGGTGGATTCTAGCATGATCCACAGCAGGCTATCAGCTTAACTCAGGGTCAGTTTCTTGCGCAGCACCACCGGGGTGAGCAGTTGCTGACTGCGGCGTCCGGCAAATTTGTTGCGCACCGCGAGCATGGCGAGCACCAGGCCGGCCATCGCCGCCAGCGCAGTCAGCAGATCAGCTGACAGGCCCTGCGCACTCAGCCATGCCGGATCCAGCAGGGCATCTGCCAGCAAGGCCGCCAGGATCATGCACACCAGGGGAAAAAGATAGACCAGCAGCGAACCGTTCAGCATCGCCTGTTCAGACAGGCCGACAATGACTTCATCACCAATGCGGGCATTGAGTGAATTTTCCGCATGAAAGCGCGTCATCTTGCGCCCGACATGCTCGGCCAGTAACGCGGTGCCGCAACCTTTTTTGGCAGTACAGCTCTGGCAGGATGTTTTGATTTCGGCTTCGAGCACTAACTGCGTGCCTTCGATACCGACAACACGGGCGGATTCTTCAATCATTGCCGGATTGCAGCAAGGCTCTGCCCTGCCGCGTATTGTTGGCAATCTGCAATACGGTGGATGCCGGCACTTCGCCCATGACGGTGACATAGTGCTCGCCCACCCGGGTTCCGTAGGCATTGAGTGCGCCCATGGATGAAGCGCCGTCAAGATGGTGATAACCGTTTTCATCCTGTTCGATGAACACGGACACTGATGCCAGCCCGTCAGAATAGACCATGTGCAGTGACGTCCTTGTCGGCATGCTCTCGGCTCATGCTCTGCATCAGCATGAAACCCCTGGGGCAGCTTCGATACGGTCCAGTCGCTGCTTTCCACCGATTTTCGCTGACGATCGAGCTGAAGCAGGGTGTAGCTTTCATCATAAAGTTTTGAAAACGCTGCGCTGGGCAAATTATCCGTGTAGTCGAGCGAGGTGAACATCATTTGCTCGATCACTGCACCGGTTTCATTGAGCAGATTACATTTGAGTAACACGCCGGTTTTATCGTCTATCCAGTAGCGATAGCCGTAACGAAAATTATCCGTGGGCTGAACATCGATGACAATTGTATCGAGGTCGGCTACGCGATCATTGTCGAGTTGCTTGATATGGTAATACTGGCTGAGCTTGTCGATATTTTTCGGCAGTCTCGGGTGCAGTGAGGACTTGCCGTGCGCCTCGCTGACCGTCACCAGCTTGCGCTCGGGGTAGATCGACAAGACTTTATTATTGTTGCGTACGATTGTGCGGCTTTCGCCATTCAGTGCTTCGATGCTTTCCCACACACCGCGTTCATCCGCGCCATGCTCGACCCGCATCGCCATTAGCTCATCTGATTTACGCAGAATAAAAATGCCCTGGTAATTCAGAGCATCATCGGCAGCAGCCATTTTTCTGAGCAGGGCCGAGAGATCTTGGTCGGCGAGCGTGGTGGCGCTATATAACAGCAGCACCAGCAGCGAGCCGAGCGTACGCACTAACGAGGCCGGTTTAAAGATACAGAAATGCAAAAATTTGAGCTGGGCGATCATCAAAGCATCAGTCAAAAACGCTTACTTTGATTCATAACTAACTGCACGTGCATAGGGCAGCCTGCCCTGCATGGTGTCGCGTGCCGCCGATTCAGAATGCTCACTCAGGTAGGTATTGAGGTTTGCGACCGGACGCGCGTTTTCACTCGCAGGTCGCGTCGCCAGCACAGGCTGTACTACGGGCACCGGCGTCACCGCGAGGGATGTTGCGCTGGCTTCAGTTTTAGTCGCGACTATAGAATTAGCGGGCGTCTGCTCATCGGTAACCGCCATCACCATCACCAGTGCGACCGAAGCAGCTATTGCCATGCCGCCGACTGGACGCCACCAGTATGCGACCGGGCGGCGAGAGGTTACAGCTGTCACGAGCTTGTTCATGCCGAAGGTCTCTTCCTGCAGAACCGCGACTCGCACACTGTGGCCAACATCAACCATGTCAGCATCTTCAAGATCACCGCGCATGGCTGCGCCGATCAGATGATAGCGGCTCGATGTTGAAAATTCGGCTGCCTCAACGTCTGGCTGCAGACGACGAATTTCATCATCACTCAGCTCACCATCGAGACAGGCCGATAATTGTTGTTTATATTCACTCATAACATTTACTCTGTAGACTATATAGCCTAAAAATATTTGAAAACCCTAACTTGCCACTTCCTCGACGCTATGACTACTGGCGTCGAGCAAAGGTTCCAGTTTGCCGTCAATCGCTTCGCGAGCGCGAAAAATACGCGAACGTACGGTACCGATCGGACAATCCATCACCTGCGCAATCTCCTCGTAACTCAGGCCTTCCATCTCGCGCAGCGTAATCGCTTCACGCAAGTCTGGCGGCAAATCCTCAACTGCGCGGTTCACCGTATGCCTGAATCTCATTCGCCAGAAGTTCGCGCTCGGGCGTGGCATATTCTTTCAGCCATTCACTGGCGCCATAATCCTCGGCATCCTGTACATCGATACTGCTGGACGGGTTCTTGCGCCCCATCGCCACCAGGTGGTTCTTCGCAGTATTTATCGCAATTCGGTAAATCCAGGTATAGAACGCGCTATCGCCCCGGAAATTCCCCAGCGCGCGATACGCCTTGATAAAGGTTTCCTGCACAACATCCGGCACATCGGCTGGATTACGCACAAAACGCGCTACCAGCTTGGCGAGACGTGTCTGATACTTCAGAACCAGCAGATCAAACGCTTTTTTATCGCCTTGTTGTACGCGCTCTACCAGCGCCTGATCGTTTTCGCGTTCGCCCATCCAGGCCTGTCCTCCTGAGACGCTCCGTTGTCTGCTTCGTGTGACATCAACTTATGGTATAAGTTCTTGAATTTGAGCATGCAATCGTACGTCAGTCGACGTAGAATCATAGCTCTTGATTGCGCGACAAACATACCCGATTCACACACAGAATGACAGTAGCCCATCAGCATGATGTCCTGATTATCGGCGGCGGTGCCGCCGGACTGAGCCTTGCGCTGCGCCTGGCGGATCATGCCTCGGTCGCCATCATCACCAAGGGCCCGCTCAAAGAAGGCAGCACCTACTACGCACAGGGCGGTATTTCCGCCGTGCTCGGCACACGAAGACTCGTTCGAATCACATATCGATGACACCCTGAAGGCCGGTGCCGGCCTGTGCAAGCGCTGAAACGGTCGAATTTGCTCGTACGTAACGCGCCAGACAACATTCAGATGGCTGCAACAGCTGGGAGTTCCCTTCAGCAGCGAGACTCTCCAGGCCGGTCAGCGCGAACTCCACCTGACACGTGAAGGCGGCCACAGTCATCGCCGCGTGATTCACGCCGCCGATGCCACCGGCAAGGCACTGTCGGACACCCTGGTCAACCATGCCCGGCATCACAAATCCATCGCCTGTCTTTGAAAATCATATCGTGGTCGACCTGATCACCGGCGAAAAACAGGGCCTCAAGCACAACCGCTGCATCGGCGCCTATGTTCTCAACAAAAAAACCGGCCATGTAGAAAGCTTCAATGCCCGCATCGTGGTGCTGGCCACCGGCGGTGCCAGCAAGGTCTACCTCTATACCAGCAATCCCGATACCGCTACCGGCGACGGTATCGCCATGGCCTGGCGCGCCGGCTGCCGGGTCAGCAACATGGAATTCAACCAGTTTCACCCGACCTGTCTGTACCACCCCGAGGCAAAATCATTTCTGATTTCCGAAGCCGTGCGCGGTGAAGGCGGCAAACTGTTGCTGCCCAGTGGCGAACGCTTTATGAAACACTTTGATGCGCGCGGTGAACTGGCGCCGCGCGATATCGTGGCGCGCGCCATCGACCATGAAATGAAACGCCTGGGTGCGCCCTGCATGTACCTCGATATCAGCCATCGCTCGGCGGCATTTATCGCCTCGCATTTCCCGACCATCCATGCGCGCTGCCTGGAGCTGGGGCTCGATATCACAAAGCAGCCCATCCCGGTGGTGCCTGCCGCGCACTACACCTGTGGCGGCGTGGTCACCGACCTGCATGGCCAGACCAATATCGAAGCCCTGTATGCCATCGGTGAAACCGCACATACCGGCCTGCATGGCGCCAACCGTCTGGCCAGCAATTCACTACTGGAATGCCTGGTATTTGCCGAAGCGGCCAGTGAACACATTATTTCACAGCTCGAGAGCTCGACCGAAACCAGCCGCATAAAACCCTGGGATGAAAGCCGGGTCACCGATTCAGATGAAGAAGTCGTGGTCTCGCACAACTGGGACGAACTGCGCCGCTTCATGTGGGACTATGTCGGTATCGTACGCACCAACAAACGACTGGAACGCGCGATGCGCCGCATCCAGTTATTGCAGCACGAAATCAACGAATACTACAGTAACTTCCGCATCACCAACGACCTGCTCGAACTGCGTAACCTGGCGCTGGTCGCCGAACTGATCGTGCGCTGCGCGATGCAACGCAAGGAAAGCCGCGGCCTGCATTTCTCGCTTGATTACCCGCAGGCCGATGAAAACAGTATCGGCGTCAACACCGTGCTGACGCCTGAACAGGTGACCCGCAAAGAAAAAATAAAACTAATTAAATGAGAGCATGATGCCACACAGAAAACTGATACTGGAGCCAGACGAAGTCGAACAGCTGCGCGACGAGGACCATGTTGCGATTATCGACTTGTGCTCAGCGGCACAATATGTCTCGGCGCATATTCCTGAAGCGCATTACCTGCCTTACCAGCACATCGTTCGCGCTAAAAAACCCGTCATGGGCCTGTTGCCGGATCCAGCGGTATTCTCGCGACTGTTGTCCAATCTGGGTGTCGACGAAAACACGCATATTATCGCCTACGACGATGAAGGCGGCGGTTGTGCATCGCGGCTGGTGTGGACCCTGAAAGTGTTCGGGCATTCTAAAGCCTCGATCATCAACGGCGGCATCATCAGCTGGATAAACGAAGCCCACGAAGTCAGCGCACTACCGCCGGTAAGTAGTCCTTTCAATGCATATTCGCTTACCACCACCAGCAATGAAACTGTGGACACAGATTACATCCGGCAACACCTGGGCAATTCTGCCACTGCGCTGCTGGATGCACGCTCCGCAGCAGAATATTCTGGCGCGAAAAAACTCGCAGAAAAAGCCGGCCACATCCCCGGTGCAAAATTTTTCGAATGGACAGACGCCATGGACAAAAATCGAAATATGCGCCTGCTTCCCGACGAACAGATACAGCAAAAACTCGATGAACTCGGTTTAACTCCGGATAAAGAAATTATTTGCTACTGCCAGTCACATCACCGCTCGGCATTTTCGTGGGTAATGCTGAAGCACCTTGGTTACACAAATGTAAAAGGTTACCCGGGCTCCTGGTCTGACTGGGGCAACCGTGCTGATACGCCGGTAGAAATCTGATAATAGGTTACACTCCTGAAGAGGCAGCGCACCCGCAGGACGCTGCAAGCAATCCAGGGAGACATACATGAGAAACCTGCTCATTATCATATTACTGGCCGGTGGCGGTTATCAGCTCTACAGCAAGTTCTACATGCATGGCCCTTCCGCGTTTGACGACAACGGCAATCCGCGCACCTTGATATTCACAATCAACGGCTGTAAACCGTGCACCGACGCCAGCCACCACCTTAAAACCCGAAAAATAGCTTTCGAGGAAATAAACGTTTCCGAAGGTGAAGACCAGATGAACGCAGCCAAAGAATTTGGCGTCAGGCAATATCCGTTTATAATTTCGGGGAACCTTCACACCACGGGCTTTTACGAATCAGACTTGACCGGCATGCTTGCAACCGTTTACGGCCCGGGCGTACTCAGCACTAAAGAAAAAAAGCTGATGCAGGACAACTTCAATGCTGACGGCACAGCAAAGACGATCATGTATTCCACACAAACATGCGGTTACTGCGTAAAGGCTCGCGAATTATTTAATGCCGAAGGCGTGGATTTTATTGAGCTTGATATCAAAAAAAGCGCAGGCGCCAAACGAAAATTCGACGCCCTGAAAGGCTCAGGCACACCGCTGATATTTATTGGTTACCATCGGATTAATGGCTATAACAAAAACAAGATTCTGGATACTTTAAAGTCACAAAAAATATAAACTGCCGCTCATTTTTTTGTTAGGCGGCTGTTATGCCTGGTGCTGGTGCTCGAGATCAAATTCAAGCATGCGTTTAACGATTGCCACATTCGTCACCACGCCGCGGTAACCATCCTCATCAATCACAAACATATAGTTGGTTTCATACTTCTGTAGTATCGCCACCGCTTTTAGTACTGGCGCTTCAGATGTAATCGATCGTATTGGCATGAGCACAAACGGATCTATCGGCAAGCCAAGAATTTCGTGCACCTTCTCCTCGGCATTGTCGATGCATGACAGGCTGTTACCCAGCACTTCAGCGAGCCCGATCAGGTAATCCGGTAAACAGGTGTTCTTCAGGATCCGGTCGATACTGATAAGCCCGTCGGGATGTGCGCACGGCTGTGTACAATAGGGTATCGCTGGCACACCTGCTTCCACGCACATACGAAACACTTCGCGCACAGTCATGCCGGGTTCGGCAACACCGGTCGGGATTAAAATGTTAGATAGTTTCATTTCCGCACTCTATAAATAACGCAGATACACATAAATATTGGCTATGGCAACACTGACCAGCATCAACGGGAATGCACGTAGCATAAAGGGTATGAAGCGAATCGCATGCCCCGCTCTCTCGGCATAACCGGCAACAATAAGGTTTGCACTTGCGCCAATCAGGGAACCGTTACCACCAAGACACGCCCCCAGTGCCAGCGACCACCACAACGGCACAAGGTTTTCTGCACCACCAAAGCTTGGCGCCATGGATTTGATCAGGGGAATCATGGTAGCCACATACGGGATATTATCCACCAGCGCCGAAGCAATGGCTGACACCCAGAGCACCACGATTGCGGTAGACCCCATGTCACCCTGGGTAATGTCGAGCAATTTTCCAGACATGATTTCGAGCGCACCGGCACGCTCGATTCCATGCACCAGGATAAACAGCCCCAGGAAAAAGAATATCGTGACCCACTCGACTTCACCGAATGAGGCATGCACACGTTCAGACTGCGCATCGGGTTTGTGCCTGAGATTATTCAGCAGCATCAGGCAGGCTGCGCCAAACAGGGCAATGGTCGCCGGCTGTAAATGCAACCTATGTGCCAGCATAAACCCGGCAATCACCGCCGTCAGCACAAACAGTGACTGTTTTAACAATGTGACATCACTGATGGATTTACGCTCATTAAAATCCATGATGCGTTGCCGCGTTTCGACAGCCGCATCTAACTGTCTACCCCATATAAAATAAATCAAAGTCATGTTCACAATCATAATGACAACGGCTATGGGTGCAAGATTCAGCAGAAAATCATTAAAGCTTAAATTGACCGCAGAACCGATCATGATATTGGGCGGGTCCCCAATCAGGGTAGCAGTGCCGCCGATATTGGATGCCAGTATTTCTGAAAACAGGTAGGGAAACGGATTCACCTTGAGTTCGCTGGTTATCAGCAAGGTGACCGGCGCTATCAGCAACACCGTGGTGACATTATCAAGCAAGGCGGAGAACACCGCGGTGACACACGACAGCATCAACAGGATGCCCCAGGGCCTGGCGCCGACTTTTTTTGCCGACCAGATGGCAACGTATTCAAACACCCCGGATTTACGTGTTATGGCGACAATCACCATCATGCCTGCGAGCAGGCCCAGGGTATTGAAATCTTCGCCATTCATGGCGTCATGCTGACTCAATACCCCGCTCATGATCATCAGGCCTGCGCCCAGCAGTGCAACAATCGCGCGATTGACACGCTCGGTGATCAGAATGGCATAGGTAAGAATAAACAGGGTCACCGATACCCACAACGGGTCCCAGCCAAAAATCACATGCGAAATAATATGCTCGTCGGGCATTTTAAATTCATACCTGGAAATTCATTTGGAAAGTTGTCAGTCGCCAGCAACAGGTTTTGAGATCATCTGGGCATCGCATTTCCTGCACGGATTCCATTCGCGTCCGTCGTCCCTGAGCATCTCATCTGCCGATTTCGGGCCCCAGCTGCCTGCCGCATAATTGGGAAAATCACGCGCCGGTAAAGCCGCCCACACATCCAGCACCGGCTGCACCACTTCCCAGCTCAGTTCAATACTGTCAGAGCGTTTGAACAGGGTGGCATCTCCCTGCATCGCGTCCAGTATCAGGGTTTCGTAGCCGGTGGAAGGCGTACTGCCAAAATAATCTGCGTATGAAAAATTCATGTCGACTGTTGCCAGTCCGGGTTCTTCGCCCGGTTGCTTGGCATTAAAACTCATGCTGATACCTTCATTCGGCTGGATACGCAATACCAGCTTGTTGGCCGGCACCCGGCTGCGGTTGAGCAGGGAATTCTGAAACGCGGCATTGGGCGCCTGCTTGTACTGCACGACGATTTCGGTATACCGCCCCGGCATACGTTTGCCGGTGCGAATATAAAACGGCACATCTGCCCAGCGCCAGCTATCGATAGTGAGCCTGAGGGCGGCATAGGTTTCGACTTTTGAATTTGTAGCCACTCCCGGCTCATTGCGGTATGCCGGTACTTTTTTACCATCGGGGTATGTGCCTTCTGCGTATTGTCCGCGCACGGCATGCGTCAGCACATCTTCGGGTGACATCGGCTGAATCGCGCGCAGCACCTTGGCCTGCTCATCACGCAGGCTGCGCGCGTCGTACTGGTTGAACGGCTCCATCGCAATCAGGGACAGCAGGGTGAGCAGGTGATTGGGAATCATGTCACGCAGCGCGCCTGACTCTTCGTAATACCCTGCACGCGTTTCAACGCCCAGCACTTCCGACACCGTGATCTGCACATGGTCTATGTAGCGAAAATTCCAGATCGGTTCAATGGTGCTGTTGGAAAACCGGTAAGCAAGTATGTTCTGCACGGTTTCCTTGCCGAGGTAATGATCGATTCGATAAATCTGTTCTTCGTCGAGCATGGTATGCAGCACGCGATTCAGCTCAAGCGCAGACTGTAAATCATGGCCGAAGGGTTTTTCTATAATCACGCGTCGCCAGCTGGCATCCTGTTGAAACAGTTTTTCTGCATGCAGTTTTTCTACCACGGAAGCGAACAGGCTTGGGGGTATTGACAGGTAAAACAGGTAATTCTGCGGACACTGGTGCTGGCCCGATATTTCCTGCAGGGTGTTTGAGAGTTGCTGGTAGAAATCCGGGTTATTGAAATCGCCCTGTGCATAATGCACATTGTTGATCAGGTTTCCCCACTTGTCTGCAGAATACTCCTCGCCCAGAACTTCGGAGACTTCATTGGTGAGGTAATCTCGATAACTGTCGGTATTCAGCGGCTTGATATCGACCGCAAGCACCGAGCAACAGCTCGACAACAGGTAACGATTAAGCAGGTGGTATACCGAGGGGATAAGCTTGCGTTTTGCCAGGTCGCCGCAGCCGCCAAAAATCACCATGACACATGCCGGCGCCTCTGCTTTGCCGGCATTCCCCACATCAATCATCGACCAGGCTCCTGTTGTTCAGATATAGATTAAATAAAATAACCGGATTATTTTTTCTTCTCGTGATGACCGCCGAATTCGAAGCGCATGGCTGACAGTAACTTGTCGCCGTAATCGGCTTCACCGCGCGAATTGAAACGATTGAACAGCGCCGCGGTGAGGACGTGCGCCGGCGTACCCGATTCGATGGCAGCGATACTGGTCCAGCGCCCTTCTCCCGAATCTGATACCCGGCCGCTGAAGTTTTCCAGGTCAGCGTCCTTGAACATGGCCAGCGCACTTAGATCGAGCAACCACGACGCCACTACGCTACCGCGTCGCCACAGCTCCGCCACTTCGGCGACATCAATCTCGTATTTGAATTCATCCGGATCACGCAGCGGCGTGGTTTCGGCATCGTGCTCGTGTGCAAGCTGGCCGACATTGGCATGGCGCAGCAGGTTAAAGCCTTCTGCATAGGCCGCCATCAGGCCGTACTCAATGCCATTGTGCACCATCTTGACGAAGTGCCCCGCGCCTTCCGGGCCACAGTGCAAGATAACCCTGTTCAGATTGAGATGGCTTGCCCTTGCGGCCGCCGGTGCGTTCGATATCACCCATGCCCGGCGCGAGCGATTCGAACACCGGCTGCACATGTTTGACCGCCTTCTTGCTGCCGCCAATCATCAGGCAATAACCGCGTTCCAGTCCCCAGACGCCACCGCTGGTTCCGACATCAAGATAACGTATGCGTTTCTCAGCGAGGCGTTTGGCGCGAATGATGTCGTCCTTGTAATAGGAGTTGCCGCCATCAATGATGATGTCATCTGCATCCAGCAAGGGCACCAGGTCATCGATGACACCATCGACCAGTGCGGTGGGTATCATTAACCAGATAGCACGGGGTTTATCCAGGCCATCGACCAGCTGTTTCAGACTGGATGTACCCGTCGCACCTTCCGATTCGAGTTTTTTAACTGCTTTCGTATCGGGATCAAACACCACGCAGTCATGGCCGTCCTTCATCAGACGACGAACCATATTTGCGCCCATGCGCCCCAGTCCAATCATGCCTAGTTGCATACCTGAATCTCCCCCAAGTTTTCACCGTGCAGATGCAAAATGAATAATTATTATGATTCAAGCGTACAACCTGGCTGAAGCAATCAGCGCGTGTTTAGATCAGCACTGCCTGCACCTGGTGTCGTTATTGCGCATTGACGGCTTCTTTCTTGCCGGCCTGGATGTTCTCCACCGCAGCGAGCAGTTTATCGAAGGCCTGGGCAAAAATATCCACGCCATCGAGCAGCAGCTTGTCAGTCACGGCATTCAAATCAATCCCCAGGTCTGCTGCTGTCTGCAACACCTGCTCTGCGCGATTAACACCCTGCTCAAGATTGGCCTGCGGCACACCGTGATCACGAAACGCGTCCATGGTATCAGGCGGAACCGTGTTAACAGTGTTGGGCCCTATCAGCTGTTCGATGTACATGACGTCGGAATAGTCCGGGTTTTTCACCCCGGTGCTCGCCCATAGCAGGCGTTGCGGGCGCGCGCCCAGCTGTTTTAGCGCTTCCCATTGTTCAGTATCATAAATTTTGTGAAATAGCTGGTAGGCCTGTTTTGCATTGGCGATGGAAACCTTGCCACGAATCGCGAGTAATTTTTCCGCCTCCCTGTCATCAGCGGCATCCATGCGCTGGTCAATTATTTTATCGACTGCCGAGTCCACGCGACTGACAAAAAAACTTGCCACGCCTGCAATCTTTTGCACCTTGCCTTTGCTGTCAGCCAGGCGTTGCACACCGCGAATGTAAGCCTGTGCAACCTGCTCATACATCGCTATTGAGAACAACAGCGTAGCATTAATATTAATGCCTTCGCTGATCAGGGTTTCTATGGCGGGTATGCCTGCCGCTGTTGCCGGCACCTTGATCATGACATTGTCACGTGCCAGCGTCGTCCACAGGCGTTTTGCTTGTTTGACGGTGGCCTCGGTATCGTTGGCAAGTTTCGGTGAAACTTCAAGACTCACGTAACCATCGCGACCCTCGGTTTCGTCGTACACACCGCGCAGGATGTCGGCCGCATGCTGGATATCGTAGACCACCAGTTGTTCGTAAATCGATTCGGCAGTATGGCCGCCGCTACGGGCAAACTCAGCAAATGATTCGTTGTAGTCATCACCGTGCGCAATCGCTTTTTCGAATATGGCGGGATTGGACGTGAGGCCCTTGATTTTGTCTTCCTCAATCAGGCGCTTGAGCTCGCCATTGTGGAGTATGTTGCGGCGTATATAGTCAAGCCAGATACTCTGATCGTAGTTACACAGATCCTGCAATGGATTCATGATTATCCTCCTGCGGATTTACCCGCGCGGTTGGCGTGGGCATTGTAATCTCAGCCAGCCAGCTCAAATCTATCAGACACCGCCACTGTATACCACTTCGAGGTACTTCTTCTCCAGTTCTTTTTTGTGCTCAAGCTCTTCCTGTGCCAGAAACCGAAATAAATCTGCAATCGGTCCCGGCGGAACTTCTTCGGCCAGCGAAGCATATTGCTCCATCGCCGCCTGTTCACGGTCGAGCGCGTAGCGCAGTACATCCTGGTCATCGGGGGACTCGCCGAGATCCGGCAGGTGAACAAAATCCGAAAATTTATGATCACTCGGCGGCAAGGGAAATTTTTCACTGAAGTGCGCGTGCACGTCATCGCGATTCATCAGGTCCTTGAACATGTTGTAGTGACCCTGCTCTTCTGACGCCAGTTCCTCGACCAGGCCACGCATGGGTTTACTCACCCGGGTGGCAAGATCAGCATAAAAATCACGCGCCATTTTTTCGAAGCTCAGGGCAACTTCAAGGATCTCCTGCAGTGACTTTGTCTGTCGGAGTTTTTCGTGTGCTGAACCAGCAACGGAATTTTGAGTATTATCGGTCATGCTACGTACTTCGCTTTGCTCATCAAAAAATCATGAATACCATTCGCTGCGCGGTGTCCACCGGCGACGGCGTGGATCACATCCGGACCTTCGACCAGGTCGCCTGCTGCCCAGAGCCATTCGAGACTGGTGCGACCGCTGGCATCTATCAGCAGGCGGCCGTTTTTCCATTCCAGCGCCTCGGTAAGCGCTTCACCGAGAAAATTCACATTGCCGTGCTGGCCAATCGCCTCGATCACGACTTCGGCCGCATGAAAAGCGATATCGTCATCATCATACATCGGGTGAAACCGGCCATCCGCGTCGAACACCGAGGTACAGCGCACCGATTCCAGGCCATCGAGATTGTTTTCTGAAATCACGCAACGTCGTGGCCCACGGCTCGGAATGATAGTCACGCCTTCTTCCAGCGATTCTCGAATCTCGCTCTCGTCAGCCAGCATACTACCTTCGGCTTCGAGTGCAACTACGGTCACATCGGTGTGATTAAATTCCTGTTGCTGAAAACGCGCGAGGCTGCGCGCAATATCCATCGCCACGTTACCACCACCGATGATAGCGACCGAACGAGGGACATCGATGTCTTCGCCTTCGGTGATCTTGCGCAGCAGCTCGATTGAAGAAAACACCTTCGGATGATCAGTGCCGGGTATGCGCGTCGAACGCCCGCCATGCAGGCCGGTGGAAATCAGCACTGCATCAAAATTTGTCTGCAACTTGTCCATGGTGATATCGTGGCCCACTTTCATGCCGCAACGCAGGTCGACACCCAGCGAAAGAATCACGTCGATATCGTCATCGATACGCGAATACGGCATGCGGTATTCAGGGATACCGTAACGCATCATACCGCCCGGTTTGCTGTAGGCCTCGTACACCACCACGGTGTGGCCTTTTTTAACCAGGTCGTACGCTGCTGTCATGCCCGCCGGGCCGGAACCGATAATGGCAATGCTGCGACCGGTGACAAAACTGGGTTTGCCTTCATACGCAATATCAATTACTCGCTCATGCGGAATGGAATCCAGCGCATAGCGCTTCAACCAGCGGATCGCTACCGGGTCACCGCGGCGTCCGACCGAACACGCGGTTTCACAGCGTTTGGTGCAGACGCGTCCGCAGACATGCGGGAACGGATTGGTTTTATAAATCCAGCGCACTGCTTCTTCGATATCATCCTCCCAGATCGAGCGGATGTATTCAGGCGCATTCATATTGGCCGGGCACGAATCATGGCACATGCCGCACTGCACGCAGCGCGAAGCTTCAATCAGCGCCTGCTGCTTGTCGAAACCCTTGACCACTTCATCAAAATTTTCGATACGTGCTTCAGGCGCGAGTTCCTGCATTGGCTGTTTTTCAAGATCGACCAGGTCAGCGTCGCTGGTTTTGCTCCAGCCGGATTCAAAATGCAGGTTATGCATGCCTTTGGGATCAGGCAGAATAAAATAACTGTCGATGGTTTGCTGGTCACAAATGTGAACATACTCGCGCGTCAGGCCGATCGAACCCGTTGGACAAATATCAACACACAAACCACACCAGCAACAACGCCCGTAATCGATCGCCGGACGCAGGTTGCGCACGCCCTTGACCGGGTCGTCGGGCAGGCCCGGCACTTTCACCATGGTGATGGCGGCATTGTCACACACCCGCTGGCAGGTGCTGCAGCCGATACAGGCTTCCCAGTCATTGACGTGAAAACCGCGATAGTTATTCGACGCCGGTCGCGGTTTCATTTCTTCAGTAACCGGTTTGCGCGCGAAGAACTGCAAGCTCTTCAGCGGATTGAGAATACTACCCTTGTCTTCGTATTTGATATCAGCCATGTTCAGACACCTGTCTCCAGATTGTTACTCGAACAGCCATATTCTTCGCTTACAACGCCTGTGTTTCGATAAAACAGCTATGCCTGCAGTCAGCGCAGTAACTGGCAGACACCAACAGCACACAGATCGAACAATACGACCGCCGGTTTTCATCAGCGATCAACCTCGGGAGGGCATGCATCCAGCGAGAACATGATTTGTGCAACATCCTCGATTCGACAACCGGTCACCAGGTTTTCCAGCACCTGCACCGCATGCATGCTGGAGGGACCACGTACGTGCACGCGATAAGGTTTATCGCCACCATTCGAAACCACGTAGTAGCAGGTTTCCCCTTTGGATGATTCGATGCGTGAATACGCCTCACCTGCCGGCACATTCCACGCCAGCGGGTTGGGAATCGGACACCGAATCGGCCCGCCGATATCCGGCAGGGCTTTGACCACCTGGCGAACAATGCGAATGCTCTGCATCAGTTCGTGACGACGCACCAGGGTGCGCGCCCAGGCATCGCCTGCTTCTTCGGTGGGAATTTCAAAATCGAGCTGATCGTAAACCAGGTAGGGATCATCGCGGCGCACATCAAATGCCAGCCCGGTGGCACGCAGGTTAGGGCCGGTAACGCCCCATTCCAGCGCCTGCTCCTGATTCATTACGCCGGCACCTTTGGCGCGACGAACAAACACCTGGTTGGTAAAAAACAGGTTGTCGTAATCCGGCAGGCGCGACTCGATGTAGTCCATGGTGCTGCTGACGCGATCGAGAAAACCTTCCGGCATTTCACGGCGCACGCCACCGGGAATGTTATAGATACTGTAAACCCGACCACCGGTGAGTTCTTCAAACAGGTCGAGTAGAATGTCGCGGTCAGTAACACCCCAGTACATATTGCTATACATACCCGTCGTCGCCGCATGGCCACCAAAAGTAAACAGGTGTGCAGAAATACGTGACAGTTCCAGTTGCATGACACGAATCCATTGCGCGCGTTCAGGCACAGCAAGTCCGCCGATTTCTTCAACTGCCAGGGAATAACACAATTCCATCGGTGCCGGGTCAGGGACACAGATGCGCGGCACCAGTGCGATGTTCTGGATCCACAAACGGCCTTCCATTAATTTTTCAAAACCGCGATGCAAATAACCACCATCGGCACGTGCAGAAACAATTTCATCACCGTGCAGCTTCAACTGTAGTGCGTAATTACCTTCTATGCCCGGA